>NZ_JACJQM010000360.1:0-2676 GCF_014696655.1 Nostoc sp. FACHB-888
TCCCAAAGGTCTTGGAGTGAATACTTTTGCAAAACCAGGTTAGCCGCTTGACAAGCTTCTTGCCAAATCTCTTCCACAATGCTTGATTCTATGTTTTCAAGAGTTGTATTGTTGGTAGATGCATCAATTTCTACTCCCTCAATGGAAGTTAAAACATCTAAAACTGTAATTTTCCGAGGCTCACGTGCTAAAACATAACCACCTTTAGAACCACGTATGCTGTTAACTAAACCTCGGCATCTTAGTGTAGCTAGTAGCTGTTCTAAATAGCGATTTGGTATACTTCTTAGCTCTGCTATTTCTTTAATTTGCATTGAATCGCCATTGTGGTAGCAATCTACCAATGCCAACATCGCTAAAAGTGAGTATTCAGAACTATTTGATAGTTTCATCAGGCTAAATACTATAGGGAGCATCCACTTTTGGAAGATATACAAGTTCTGGGAAAATATAACAACAGATAAAATAGTGTGCATGACTCACCATGAACCAGGATAAACAAGAACGAATCAAAGCGTGCTTAGAAGAATTGGCCACATTGTTGTATGAAGAAGCAGACAAAAGTAAGCTGACAGACCTCGAAGGCATAGAAAAAACAGTGCGGAGTCAAATATTAGAACTAGTCAGCCCAGAAATAGCCCTTTTTTTATCGAACAGAAAACTGGAACAAAAGTAGGTAAAATTAGGAAAATCAAAAGTCTCGTAGGGGAATTAAAATTAAAAGCGAAACAGATACACAGACTGGGTTTAAAGCCAAGAAGTCGTTTAAGTCCATTACTTCAAAAGTGCTGTTTAAGGCTATCAGCTAATGTTTCATACCAAAAAGCAGAAATCGAGATTGAGGCATTAACAGGGGTGAAAGTTGGTCACACGACACAACAAAAACTAGTTCTCGAACAGGATTTTCAGCTACCCGTAGCAAAACAAGCTGTGTCAGAAGTGAGTGTGGATGGGGGAAAAGTCCGACTTAGGGGACAACCTCAAGCAGGCTGTCACTGGCGAGACTATAAAACTGTTCGTCTACAAGGGATTTACTATGGTGCGTTTTTTGATGACAACCAATCATTAGTTGATTATGTCAATAGCCAGTGTCTTGTTAATCCGTTAGTCTGCTTGGGTGATGGTCATGATGGTGTGTGGAATCTTGTCAAAGAGTTTGGTAAAAGTGAGAATTTTGAACGTTGGGAAATTTTAGATTGGTATCACCTCAAAGAAAATCTCTATAAAGTTGGCGGTTCTTTAAAGCGGCTAAAAGCTGCTGAAGCTCTGTTATGGCAAGGTCAGGTAGATAACACTCAAGCTTTATTTCTTCATTGCCGAGGTAAACAGGCGAAGAACTTCATTGCTTATCTAGAAAAACATCGCTCTCGTATTGTCAACTATGCCTATTACCAGGCTGAACAACTTTGTTCTATTGGTTCTGGAGCAGTTGAATCTGCTATTAAACAAATTGGTGCGAGGATTAAAATTTCTGGCGCACAGTGGAATGTTGATAGTGTTAATCACATCCTCTCTATTCGTTGTGCTTATCTCAATGGTCTATTAGCTATTTGAGTCTTTCTGCCAAAAGTGGATGCTCCCAATACTATATAAGTTTTTAAGGCTTTAATCTTATCTCAACTCTAAAATAATTAACTCATATTAGTTATTTTGATTTCTTCTCAAAATAATAAATAACAGTGATTGACAAAATTACCGTCTTGTTTATTTACTGTTGATCGCTCCGAATTGTGCAATTAGGGACTTCCAGCGAATAAAATATACAGACAGATAAAAATTACAAGGCATTTACAAGTAATAAAATGTCCAGATAATTCTCCTGCAAAGACGCGATCACTCCTTTATACATGAGAGCTTGTTCCATCACCTTAAGCCAGCAATATGAAAGCTGTGGAAAGGCGGTTGTTCTGAAGGCAACGGTAGGGAAGAGGTAATAGCCGAAGCGCTTAAACTTTTGGTTACGGAAATATTACTCAGCTAGTGCAGATACCACGTTAAGCTAATCGGCACTTAAGTTGCATAATAATAAAATGAAGCCTTTTAAAAGCAACCATGCCGCCCCTAGCCAAGAACTTTTTTCGGAACATCAAGCATAAAGGTAATTTCAGCTATATTGCAACTTAAATGCTGATTAGCTTACTGTGTTCCCTTGAAGGCTGGGGATTTCTACCACAGGTATATCGTCGGACAGGAGGTGATCGGGCGGTATTTGCCGGAACTCTGAGGTGGAGAAGTTAGATTAGTTACTCACCAAATGTCCACAATTTGTGGACAAAAGAAGGGTAATGGTTTAACTGATACTTAAGTTCCTGATAACTTACTTAGTACTTAATTTTACATTCGTCACACTACCAAGTCAATCACACCACAATCCAGTATTGATAAAGGTGCAATTGCCCAAATTATTGTCCTGACAACGGAACAGTCTAGAAATGAATCCTTGGGTACTGGCAATGACAGTATCCTTGCCGCAGTCAAATCTACTACTGAACAGAATGGCACTAAGAAAAGCTATAAGCTATGCAGGATAAGGACTACAGCTTTAAGGCTCACTCCCGCAGTAATGGCATAAGTCAGGCGATGGCGGATAGAAGGATGATGTACAATCTAAAAATTTTTTGGAGGTAGAAAAAGCTTACTCGTTCATGAAATACTTTCTTTGAGACGAGCAAGCAA
>NZ_JACJQM010000361.1:0-2666 GCF_014696655.1 Nostoc sp. FACHB-888
AACTTCACCTTTGGGTAAAGAGCAAATGAATATTAGATGCAATTGTATGAAGATAAGGTTTACTAAATTCAATTGGCAATACTTGCTGATTATAGTCCTCTTGCAAGGCTCACTTCAATTGCGCTTTGCTTAACAATATTTACAAAAATACAAGCTCCTTTCAAATGTTCTAAAGTTCATATAAATGATTTATCAGTGAAGTTTTAGGCTACAAGTAAATACTCTGGGTAGGGATGTGCTAAAAATGGTTTTACGGCAAGTATGCTGTGGTTAACATCTATATATTTGTTAAGTATTGCACTTGGCATTTAAAGTCTAGATAATTCATTAAATTTGATAAATATTGCAAGTCATGAACAAAAAATGGGCTGTCAAACGAATCACAATAAATCTTGCATCTGCTGAAAGCGAAAAACTTGAAAAATATTGTACAAGTACAGGTAGACCTGCAACTGATGTGATTCGGGAGTTGATTCGCTCTCTCTCCATAACCGAGCTGTCAGCGTCTGAACAGCCCGTTACCCTCGACGGTGGCGGCACTGCCAATAACTCTCTCTCCATAACCGAGCTGTCAGCGTCTGAACAGACTACACCTACGCTAAAATCTGATGTTCCCATTCTGAAATAATGGCAATTGAATGGCTTGGGTTTGTTTGGCGTTATCAAGGTTAGACAAAGAAATCCCCAACAACCTGATGCTCCGATTCTCCAGTTCAATTGATAAAAATAGTGTTTTGGCTATCTCAAAAATCGTATCTAGTTCACTAATGGGAGCAAGCATTGTCTTACTGCGGGTTATCTGATGATAGTCAGAAAACTTGACTTTCAGCGTTAATGTGCGGCCTCGCGTTTCGCGCTGCTCTAACCGTTGCTCGACAATTTGGGCAATCTGTTCGAGTTCTTGCAACATCTGATCAACATCGCTTAAGTCCTGTGCAAATGAGGTTTCTGCACCGATGGACTTGCGAACCCGATCCGCTTCAACTGGACGGTCATCTTCTGCCCTGGCAATCTTATAGTAATAATGACCTGCTTTCCCAAAGTGGTGTGTTAGCTCAGTCAGCGATCGCTCTTTCAAGTCTGCACCACTATGAATCCCCAGTGAGTGCATTTTCGCTGCTGTAACTTCTCCAATCCCGTGAAACTTTTCAATCGGCAGTTGTTCTACAAAAGCGATCGCTTCCTCCGGTAAAATCACCGTAAGTCCATTGGGTTTATTCTGCCCTGATGCCATTTTTGCAAGAAACTTGTTAATCGACACACCTGCGGTTGCTGTCAACTGAGTTTCTTGGAGAATCGCAGTTTTGATATGTCTTGCGATAGTAAAAGCGTAGGTGATGTTTTGCTTGTTCTCAGTCACATCCAGGTATGCTTCATCTAGTGCAACCCCTTCCACTAAATCACTGTAGCGTTTAAAGATAGCGTGGATTGCAGCAGAAATCTCTCGGTAAACGTCGAATCTCGGTCTGACAAAGATAAGCCCAGGACATTTGGCAATTGCTGTTACTGATGGCATCGCGGAATGAATGCCAAACTTACGAGCTTCATAACTGGCGGCTGCAACCACGCCTCGTTGATTCGGACTGCCACCGACTACTAACGGTTTGCCTCGGTAGCTAGGGTTATCCCTCTGTTCCACCGATGCGTAGAAGGCATCCATATCAACGTGAACTATCTTTCTCACTTGTAAGCAGAGGGGAGCATTAGAAAGTTAGGCTAACTGGTACTTAATAAAATACTATATTACTAGTTCTATAGTACATTAGCACTACTTGGTTAAAATACCATATCTGCATTATTCCCCAACGAAACTGCTACGGCGGGGTCAATTATCGGCTGTTCCGTACCTTTCAGTTTTGCAACTCAATTATTCATATCAGCACAAAGTATTTTAAAAGGAGCAAAAGTATGACTAATCTTGTTCAAGACTTAGAACAGTGTTGGTACATCTCCCCACCTTGGGGTCAACGAATCCCGCCGTTGCTAGTAAGCTTACTTGAACGGGTGTACGTCAAGAGAGTCAAAGCATTTGGTTACTGCTGTGGTGTCGAATGGTCGCCGCAAGGCTGGAAATACGAAATCAATACTTGTTGCAATGACAATATTACTGTTTGGGGTAGTGAACTTATTGGTACAGGTAACTTGCGTTCGCTGCCCCAAGAAAAACCCGTTTTTCGTCTGGGTGAGTTAGTCGAGTTTCGGTTTCATGGCAATGGCCCACCGGTTCGTATTGTCCAGGGCATTCAACTGATTAATGATTCTTGGTTCTACAGCATCGAGTGGATGTCCCCTGCTATATCAGAAAAAGGTGACGAGGTTCTTACCTCTAGAGATTCCATCGCGCGGGTGACTGACTATGACTTGGAGCGAGTGCGATTATGACAGTGTACACCTCATCTTAATAGTGGTGAAATCCTCTTCGTGGCCATCTCAATCTCACTGTAGCCTCACCTTGGATGGAAAGGTAAGCACCTGCCTCTGTTCGCGCCAACTCCCGAACTGCTGAAGTGGTGGAAAGCCTCTACCAAAGATACTGAAGCTTCGGGGAACGGAGGAAGCCTCCGCTCAGACTTTCCGCTATGTCTACTATTCTATCCCGCCTCGACATTACACAGATTTTCTGCGATATTTTCAAACTGCAAACAAACTGAAGCGGGTCTGATTGA
>NZ_JACJQM010000362.1:0-2645 GCF_014696655.1 Nostoc sp. FACHB-888
TATTGAGTTAATTATTTTCTATCTCTTCAGCAGTTTGACAAATTAATTGCCAAGCCTGCTTTACGTGTATTTTATCTGTGGTTGCTTGTCCAATTGACATTCTTAAAGTTAATTTTTGCTCCAGTTTGGTGGAAGTAAGATAGATTTTACCTGAAGAGTTGATATTGTTAATAATTTTTTCGTTAATTGCATCACCCAATTTATGGCGGAAACATACCAAATTTAACGGAGGATTCACAACTAGCTCAAAACGAGGATGAGATTTTACACATTCAGCAAATTCTTGTGCTAAAGCAATATGCTTACGAATATAATATTGTAAACCTTCTATACCATAGTGCCGAATTACAAACCATAGTTTGAGACTTCTAAATCTACGTCCTAAAGAAATCTGCCAATCTCGATAGTCAATAACTTTACCAGACGTGCTAGCTTGATTTTTGAGAAATTCAGGCATGATAGATAGTGCATGAATTAGTTTAGCTCGATCTTTGACATAAAAACAGGTACAATCAAAATTAGTTAGCATCCATTTATGAGGATTAAAACAATAGCTGTCTGCTAGTTCTAATCCTTGATGAATCCACTGATACTCAGGACATATAGCTGCTGTACCGCTCATTGCACCATCAACATGGAGCCAAATGTTATGTACTTGAGCGATCGCACCTATTTCTGTTAATGGATCTATGGCATGAGATGAGGTTGTCCCCACAGTAGCAGCAATATAAAAAGGGATTAACCCAGATTTAATATCTCTAACAATTTGCTGTTGTAGTAATTCTGGACACATTCTATAATCAGCATCAACCTCAATTAAATGTAAATTTTCTTGCTTAATTCCCGCTACTCTGGCAGCTTTCTCAATTGAAGAGTGTGCTTGAGTAGAAGTGTACACAACTAGTTGATTAATATCTGCTTTTAACTGTTCTCTAGCTGCTATCAAAGCTACTAAAGAAGCACTACTGGCTGAGTCTTGAATTACTCCTCCTCCTGTGGTCGAAGATTTAAACTGCGAGGGAAGTTTCAACATATCTATTAACCAGTCTAGAACATGAGTTTCTAACTCAGTACAAGCTGGAGAAGTTGCCCATAACATTCCTTGAACTCCAAGTCCTGCACTGACTAATTCTCCTAAAATTGATGGTGCAGAAATACCTGTAGGAAAGAAAGCAAAAAAGTTTGGAGACTGCCAATTAGTCAATCCCGGTACAATGATTTTATCTAAATCTTGTAAAATATCTGCAAAAGACTCTCCTTTTACTGGGGCTGTTTCTGGTAGTTTAGCTCTAATGTCTCCAGGTTCTAATTGAGATAAAACAGGCAGTTGCTCTACTGTTTCTAAATAATTAGCTATCCAATCAATAGTTTGATATCCCCAATGACGAAATTCATCTGAGGACATATGGTATTCTTTATTGTTTTCCATATTGTTCTACCGTTTAAAATTTGTTATTTTACACAATATATTTTATATCTTATCTGAAACTTTAATATGTACCAAAGCTAATGTTTCATATCGCGTAATGCTGTCTTAATGTCCGACATTAAGGCTAGTCAAAGCAATTCGCAATTAAATCAGTGAGGGCTTGTACCCACTTTTAGGCAATTAATCAATTAATTCGCTTTTTCGCCCTAATCAAATTACGAATTGCGTTAGCGGAGCGGGGCGTAGCAAGAGTGCGAATTGCGAATTGTTTGGTCATACCTATTACAAAATAAAAATTTTTAGAAGAACCCAGAAGCCAGAATGGGCTAAACGCCCCGCTATCCATGTACAGGAATCAGAACCAGAAAATGGGGGATTCAGACCCGCCACTAATTATAGACCGCTAAATTTCAATGTTTAGGGGGTATTAAACCCATTTATTCAAACGCCAGTCATACAGAATTCATCCTGAATTTTGACCATGCCAGTTTTCAAATATTCTTTTGGAGTAATGCAATCCACAACCTCAGAGTGATGTTTGTTTCATTGAATTAAGCCATCTTTTAGTTTGGGACTTATTAGCAAACATTTAGTACATTTAGCTGTTAAAAGTTCGCCCCTACTCGACCGATTAATCCCACTGTTGCCGCTCATGGCAATAAGATTCCTTAACAAGTAAAGGAAACACCAGGTATGTCATCTCAAGCTGAAGAATTTACTATTGGTGTCGAAGAGGTATATCAAATTATCAATCCGACGACGCGGGAACTGAGTTCGCGTGTGGAACACGTTCTGCCAAAAGCCCAGAAAGCCCTTGGCTTGGAGGTACAGCCAGAAGCCCAACGTTCGCAGATAGAAATTGGTACGCCCATCTGTAGAACACTTGCAGATGTGCGCTTTGAGCTTGTTCGTTTGCGTCGTGAAGTGATAACGGCGGCTGCCAAGGATGGGAACCAAATTGCCGCCGCTGGCACACACCCGTTTTCACACTGGGATCAACAGCAGCTCACACCCAAAGAACGTTATCAAACGCTTATGGAAGATTATCAACAACTCACCCGTGAGCTAGTTATTTTTGCCTGTCATGTACATGTGGGAATTAGCGATCGCCCTACTCGCCCAGCAATCGGCACACATATAAATATCAGCTAAAAGCCGTCCAGAATCACTTAGATCAAAATTTAATTTTTAGAAAGTACAGCTTACCTGAGTTTGA
>NZ_JACJQM010000363.1:0-2532 GCF_014696655.1 Nostoc sp. FACHB-888
TTGGGTGGCTAATGGGCTGTCGGCGATTGGCCAGAGACTATGAGTTATTACCGGAAACATCGGAGACGTTTATCTACCTTGCCATGATCCGGATCATGGTATGAATTGCGCCTGGATTACCATCAAATCCTAAGCCAATAGGTGCGCTCACTGTTAATAAGGGCTGATTTTGTGGAGTTTTTGCACTGAATTGGCTGCCATCAGCAAAGTTAATCCTGTTAGCAGTGCTAGCTAAGAACGAGCCACCAATATTTAAGGTGGCATTGGGCCCAAAAATAATCCCGTTAGGATTAATTAGAAACAGGTTAGCGTTGCCGTTAGCTTTCAGTAACCCATCAATGTTAGAGATAGATAAACCAGTTACTCGACTAATAATATTTTGAACATTCAAGGCATTATTAAAGTAGGCGGTGCTACCTGTGGATAGAGAAAATTGCTCGAAGCTGTGAAATAAGTTGTTTCCTACTTGCGTTCCTCCATTAATATTGCTGATATTACCCTGTGGAATAACTAGAGAATTGACAGGTAATGTGTTATCTGGAAGAATCTGTGCCATTGCAGATGAAGATAATAACACATAAAATATCGAAACTAAATGCTGACAAAAAGTAAAAGAAATATTTGAAAAAATTTTCATCTAACTTTCAATTATGCTTAGAATTAACTTCAGTGAGCAAAACTTCTCTGTTAGGACTAGATTGAAGGCGTTACTTCACGACGAAATACAAATAAATTATCTGTTGCCCCTCGTCCTATCCTGATTTCTTCATCTAAGTAGGAGGTTATCCATAAAGCCTCTTTTTGTAGGAATTCTAATACTGGTATTTTTAGCTCAGGAAAACTCCAATTAGACAACCCAAAAGGTTTTGTTGCTTGGATGGAAAATGAGTTAAAGGACACTGTGGCAGTTTTCTCATCTGTGCCCCATTTCCAATGTCCATTAGCTTGTAACTGCCACTCACCTAAAATAGGTAATTCAAGCTGGGCGCTGTTAGAGGCTAAGATGTTTCTGGTATTGCTGCCACTAGCCAATGTTTGCCACACTCGTTGAATTTTGATTGCACCCCAAAAATCTGGAATTGATGCGATCTGACGTGTGACAATTGTCCCTTGAGATGCATACATTAATTGCCAGTTACCAAATAGAGAAGGAAGATAGTTAGCCTGAAGTGCGTGCGGAATCGGATTTATGCTTTCCAAGTGTCGCACCAGTTTATCAATAGATTCATCAGGAATCGGAAATAGGCTTTGCTGTAATCCTAATTTATCTATGCATTGCAGAAGCTCAGATTTTAAGGCAAGTCTCGTTGCGTCATTCTCTACCATATCTTTATTCATTTGAATGCGGTTGTATACATTGCTGCCAATACCAAACGCTAGTAATCAATGATGTTTGTATCTCATACAAGTCAGTTTGGTTATTTATTTTTATGAGTTATATAGTCCACGTTCCATGCTGAACTCCAATAATATGACTGTAAAAAACCTCACAATTTGAGAATTGGCATCTATTATGACTGAATTTATCATGCGGTATTAATAAAGAACTTTAGTAATTGTACCTTGATTGTAGAATTATAATAGTAAGAAATAAAAATGTTAAGTATTTATAAGAAGTGGTGTAAAAGTTAAAGTCATGATTCAACAGTGAGGTTTCTCTGTTAAAACTCTTGACAGTTAAATTGTCTAATTTATTATGTGTTTATTCGCTGGTATACCATAGTTACCGTAATATCGATATATATCTACAGATGTATATAAATAAAGCAGTTGTACTATATTAAAGCTGCTCCATGCGTACATTTGGAAGTTCCAGCATTAAGACCTCTAATTGGCATATTAGGACTTCCAAAAATAAAATACAGCTTATGTGAGATGGGGTACGCCCCGCCTTCTTACGATGTCTACGACGGGCTGTTTGTTGTCGCAGATTGTATCGTTCCACACATCGTACTTTTGAAGAATACTGCCGAGTTCGCTCTATAGCTTTTCAGGCATCCTATAGCAGGCGTTGGCGTAGCGTGTCGCAGACAAACCATTGCTTCAATTGCTGAATCCATCTACTTGACATCTTTAGAGAACAAGCTGTCGAATCTTCTGGAGCCTGAGTATAGGGAAAGATAACGCCCTGAACAATTTTGGTAATTTAGCATCTGAGGATTATGATAATTTTACTATGTCTGTAATCAAGTGATAATTCAAGTAATTTATGAGATAATTGTTGGGGATAGGCTTAAAGTTTTTACAACTAACTGGCTAAGAAAAAATAAATCCGCTAGATCTAAATTTTAGAGAAGCTGTTGAATTTGATAGAGAAAAAGTGCAGTGTTGATGAAAGATAAAGCTTTGGGGCAAGTGGTTTACGCTAAATCCAATTTTTCTCGAACTACTAACTCAGTGTAAAGTAATACTTAAATATTATTCTTCATCTTCATCCTCATAATCGAAATCATCATCACCGTGTTCTTCATACCACTTTCTTTCTTCCTCCAAAGCGATTTCTCTCTCTATCCTTTTTCTTTCTAAAATTTC
>NZ_JACJQM010000364.1:0-2480 GCF_014696655.1 Nostoc sp. FACHB-888
CTTCCGATCTCAGAAGCTATAATTTGAGCTGCTATAACCGCTTTTTCATACTCCACACCGTACTTAACCAGTTGTGTGCAAAATATTTTTTCTCTTTCTTCTATTGATGTAAAATAACTACTTGGCATTGTTCAACTGATAATATAAGTCTTATTTTGAAACTACATCAACAAAAATAAGTTTCCGTTTCAAATCCTACGAATTATATAAATTTATGACTTCTACCTAGAGATACTTGAATAGAGATGGTTAATTTGTACCTATAGGAATAAGAGGCTGTGAGGCTTTGAGGGCATCACCTAATTTAAGTATTAAAAAATAATTAAAGATTTTTTCCAAGTTAGGGAAAAGTAAATAAATCGTTGTAGCGAGGCAATGAGTTATTCATCTCAATAGAATATTTTATATTGATTGGCACTGCTCAATGGCAGCGAGCGCTACCTAAGAGAGAATTAACTTCTCATTTTATTCCTCAAGGACAGTGACTCTCACAAAAATACTCTACCGAGTTATTCACATCAATAGAGTATATAAATTTACTATAATTATCTCTCACTAGCATTCAGTTTATACTTTGGCAAAGATTTCTACCTCTGTAGAAGTACTGCAAATCTTACCTACAGCGATCGCATGAAACGCTGCATGAGGTAAATCACTCCAAAATCTACTTACATCACTGCCGCTATCTTCTGATATCCCTTGACACCATAGGTTATAGCTGGGGCAATTTCATTAAATGATGATTCAGTCGATGCAGTGAATGAACAAAAGACTTTTGCAAGAGGTTTTGTGAAGAAGGCGATTACCATTGGTCGGAGTTGGGAATTTTGGGTGTTCTGTCTCTTTTACAGGAGGAGTTCTATCGGAGTTGGCGGTTGGCGGGGGCGGCGACAAGCTCTTCTTAAGCCCTCTCCAAAGGATACGAAGACAGCTTCAGGCGATCGCAGATGTAATGATCGGAACTCCAGTACAAGTCCACAATTCCGTCTCCCGGCAGTGGCAACCTGGAGTGGTGAAGGACTACTGGGAAGCAGGGGGATTTCTGGTGGTGCGCTGTGGCAGGCGAGGGCTTTTATGTTTTCAGTGGGGAGTGAATGGCGGTGAGGGGGGAGAAGGCTGTAGCAAACTCTGTGGTGCTGTACTACAAGTTCATCACCCACTAAACTCCAGTACTGAACGAAGAGACCAGAAATTTTGGACGATTCTCCATAGGAAGAGATGCCAAAAATTTCTCTATTCCTAGAGTCAAGATTGGTTCAGTAGCAACTCCAGTATCTGTGATCAGTGCAGTGTCTATGCCAGCTTGATTCCCACCACAAATATCTGTCTCACAATTGTCCCCAATAATCATGGCATCTTTCCATGCTTCCAACCCTAGATGTTTAACTGCCCACTTCTGAATGTATTCAAAGATTAAAGGATAAGGTTTCCCAAAATAACAAACCTTTCCCCCAGCTTCTTGATAAAGAGCACCAATAGACCCTTGTCTGACTACAGGTCGAGATGGACGACCCTCCAAAGCGGTTTTATCGGGATTAGCTATAAGCATAACCAGACCAGTTTTTACCAATGCTTCAATCTCTTCCTGGAAGGGATCTACAGACTCCTGATCACAACCATTTTTGTGGGGAATGCCACAATATATGAAATCAGCATCTTCTATCGAAGAAGCGACAGAAAACAAATTGTTCTCAAATAACTCTTGCGACGGCGATCCATGTTGAGGATGACGATCACCATACAGCCAATACTTATATCTTGGCGTTGAAAAAGGTAGACGACATGAAACAATCGCATCTCGTGTGATCTGTCCGGAAGAAACAAATAGGTCGTAATGCTCCCCTAAATGAAGACCTGCTTTAGAATATTTTGATACTTCACGATCAGTCAAACGTGTTGAATTAGACACAATTATGATAGTTGTGTTCTGCTCCTTTATTTTTTGGAAAGTTGCAAGGGCACCTGGTAACAAGCCAACGGCTTCTCCTCCCCAGAATACACCAAAGGCGTCTACCAATATCAGTGATCTGTTCGAGACGACAGACTCTAGAGATAAAAATTCAACCATTTCTATAGAAGGCGTTCATATCTACGTGAATAATTTTTCTCACTTGGAAGCAGAGTAAAGCATTAGAAAGTTAGGCTAACTGGTGCTTAGTAAAATACTATGTTACCAGCCTTATAGTACACTGGCACTACTTTTTCTTGAATATCATATCTGCATTACTTACCACCTGACTATATGACCAGTCGTTGCGGCATACCATCATCGCCTCTTCAACTCCACACAGGGATGATCATCTGCGATTGCTCCCAAGAGTGACCGTTCTTTTTTACCATGAAACAGATATCTCGAACCTGATCTGTGACACCTGCATAGGTTGAGTCGATGGGGGATATTATTCCCCGCACCTCTCAGTTAGCTCCGTGCGTACCCGTTTCCGTGTACACGGCTCCCGATGTTCTTAGCTTGCGCTTTT
>NZ_JACJQM010000365.1:0-2470 GCF_014696655.1 Nostoc sp. FACHB-888
CAAGAGTGTTGTGTTCTGCTTCGGGGTGAACAGGTGAATTTAGCTCCGAAAGAGTTCCGTTTACTAGAAATGTTTATGAGTTATACACAGCGGGTATGGACACGACAACAGATACTAGACAAAATTTGGGGAGAAGATTTTGTCGGAGATACTAAGACAGTAGATGTTCATATCCGATGGTTGCGTAAAAAGTTAGAACTAGACCCAAGCCTTCCAAAATATATTGTGACAGTAAGAGGTTTTGGTTATCGATTTGGATAAAACCACTGATGACAATTATTCCTAGAGGTAATAATTGGTCTAGAGCAAAAAATACCAGCAATTAGAGTAAATTACAGACAAGCCGTAGCAACTTAGCTACACTCAAAAACTTAAGGATTTTCCGAAACGAGGCACAATTAAGTTTTCAGTTAATCAAGCCAAAATTATGCCAAAGTTAAGAACAATTTAGGCAAATAAGTTTTGTAATTAGGGATTTTCAAATCTAACTTTGTCACCCTATCGATTCCACCCAATCGAGCGTAGATGCCAGCAGCTGACCAAACTTGTCCAGATCAACGTCGTTGAACTCTTCCTTAAAGCAATTTCACCTGCTCGCATTAACACTGAAGGAGACGACTAAGCTCCTTTAAAAAATTCCCTATACATGGGCTAAATAAACGTCATTGCCAACACCACCAAATAAAAGATCATTAATTGATGCACTTACAAGCTTTTTTGGGGTCTAAAGAAGCGCAAGAACCTTTAACAAAAAACCTTCTCAAGTTAACAGTACATTCCCCAAAAACATCAGTTCAAGAAGGAAAACTAGATTATTTTTTCGTAACTTTGCTCAACAATAAAGAATGGCACGATAAAATACAAAAATGAAATGTATAAAAGTATCAATCACTTGCAAAAACATTAAAAGATAAGCTGATTGATATTTATGCTTATCGCATATGTATGGTAAGTAGTGATATCTATATTGTTGGTAAAGCTCCAGATAAAAATTTAAATGGAATTTCAACAAAAGTTGTAGAAAGCTAATTAGTCAACCATTAGCCTGTCTATAATTTACAGACAGGCTTTAAGTTTTAAGTAAGATGAGTTGCTTACAAATTGTCAACTCTTGACTCAATTACAGATTGAACAGACGAAGAAACATTAGAGAGCAAATTGTAACCAGTGTTTGTTTCGATGGAATCAACACTAACTCTGTAGTTTGTCCAGTTATTATTTCTAATTCCCTGCGAATTAGGCATATTCACTGCAATTACTCTTGTGTTATTATTGACGCTACTAGCATCTGAATTCAATGAATTTAATACTACAATAACTTTCCATGTTCTAGTTGGAACTGTAACGTTACCATTAGCAATTGTGCTTTTTGTTCCATTAGAACCTGTTCCACCAGTGCCATAAGAACCAGAAATAATATAAAGTTCTTTCCCCTGGTTTACTAAGTCTCTAGAATAGGTTTCTAGTGCAGCCCAAGGCCCCTGATTATTATCAGGTGACTGAGGAATTATATTTGTCATTAAAAAAGTAGCAGAGTTATTGGTAACTGTATTTGTCCTATCTGCTGAAGCAGTCATGTGTCCCCTATCAAAACCGCTACCAGTGTAATCAGAAGAATTGACTTGGTAGCAGCTTGAAGGTAATGTAGTATCTGCACGAAAATCATCTTGGCGAGGTGCGCTTCCTAGCCATGATGTGTTCAATTCCCAACTGACCCAATTAGATGTCCCTCTGTAGCAATTGTAAGAAACAGCGTACTGAGATTTGCTTAATAAAAGATTGCTGTAACTAGCCCCAGCATTACTAGGATTACCCATTCTTAGATGAACACTTGAGGTTTGGGCAGTTAATGGCTTTTGTAGATAATTAAGCAGAGTGAAAGATATTGCTGCTGGTACAGCAATAGGTAGAATAGCCCTGAAAAACTGATACTTCTTCATTTGTTACTATTTATTCGTTTAAAAAAAATTACAATTATTTCTGTTAAAGTTTCAGAAATCCAGTAAAAGTTAGCGATTACAATATAGCTTTAATTTTATAAAAATAGGTTAAGAAGTTGTAAATATTGTATTAATATCTAGTAATTATCTAAAACTAAATGAAGTAGTAAGTGAGATAAAAAAGTTATATACTAATCCGAATTGAAACGTGAGAAAAGACGGAGATTAAAAATACATATTTATAGGCTATTAAGCAATTTTATCTCTCACAAATGGCGGTGGTCGAAGCCGTTTTGAAGGCGGTAAAATAGTTTTTGAATCATTAGTTATTTTCCAGAATGAACCACGAGTCCGTAAACGTCGTCCCAAAGCCTACCCCTTACAGCACTTCCGGCAGCTATGAGGTACATCCTAAAAACTGAAAGCGATGATAAGCTAATCGGCATTTAAGCTGCAACATAGTAGCTACTACCTTTGTTTTTGATTTTTCGATGCCACTTAATAACTAACTCGCCTTGATTTAACAGCTT
>NZ_JACJQM010000366.1:0-2467 GCF_014696655.1 Nostoc sp. FACHB-888
ATCGGGTTTGAGTCTCTTATCCGATGGCAGCACCCAAAGCAGGGTCTTGTGCTTCCAACAGATTTTATTTCAGTGGCGGAAGAAACTGGACTAATCGTTCCCATTGGCTACTGGGTACTTCGAGAGGCTTGCAACCAGATGCACCAATGGCAGCAGCAATTTCCACAAACCAAACTGACAATCAGCGTCAATCTTTCTAGCAAACAGCTTTTGCAATCCAATTTCACTGAGCAAATTTACTTAATTTTACAAGAAACTAAGTTAGATGCATCCCGCTTAAAGCTAGAAATGACTGAAAGTGTACTCATTGAAAACACCCAATCTGTAACAGCGATACTTTGGCAACTCAAAAGATTAGGTATTGAATTACACGTAGATGATTTTGGTACTGGTTATTCATCTTTAAGCTATCTGCACCGTTTTCCTATTAATGCACTAAAAATTGACCGCTCCTTTATTAAGAATATGGACACTAGTAGAAAATATGCAGAGATTGTACGCACAATTATTGCATTAGCTCACAATCTAAGCATAGATGTTATAGCAGAAGGAATAGAAACGGTAGTACAGCTTAAGCAAGTCAAAAAATTGCAATGCAAATATGGGCAGGGGTACTTTTTCTCCGAGCCAGCAACAGTATCTGTAGCAAGTACTTTAATACAACAGCAATCAAGTTAAGTACCTCCAAGAGCAACGCGAAAATGTGCAACCAAAGCGTATGCATGAACTCAAAGCCCGTCCGATACATTTGCAATTGTGCCCGAATTTTGGGGACGTATATGTTGGCTGAAGCTGAACTTGAGTACGAGCATTGGTTAGAGTTGATTCTAAACTTATTTGCTCTACGTTTAAATCTTTACTAATATGTTAAATTATTAACATCTAGCTGATATCAAGTTAAAATATGTTTAGATAGCAAAAGTAATAACGCTTAATATGTAATTCATAAAATTTGATTTTTGTCATCTATCTATACTGAGATAATTGCTGGATAGATGTATCAATAGTTATAGCTTTGTTGATAGTAAATTACAATCCTAATGACTGAATTTTTGAGAAATGATTAGTGAATTTAGCAGTAATATGTTGTTAGTTAATAGCAACTAACTTTATAGTCAAAATTCTCAACCTACCAATTCGCTTCTCATTAAGCAACAGATGTTTGCGCTGGAAACCCAGGTAAAATCTGACCTATCTTAATGACGAATTGCGAATTGTTATTACTTGTATGTTTATGTAACTCGTGAATGTAGCCTGCTTGAACTTAAAGTGTGAACGGTAAAACCCCTACGCTCAAGAATGCTGAATTCACTAATTCAGCATACTTCTTCAATTAACTGCTTTATCACTTGTAAGAATGGCACACTTGATAACGGCAAACCCATTATATATAAGGCTTTTGGGTGTGGTGTGTGGCTGAGTGGGTGTAGTAAGTCAGAAATTTATTTGTATCCCCACTCATATAAAATTTTCTTGATTTTCCCGACACCCGACACCCTACCCCCAACACCTAGCCCAGACGAGCTTTCAGCTTTTCAAGCGTGCCATTCATCACTTGTAGTTCATTTCAATACAGGGAGTCAATCAATGTGGTTAAGTACACGAGAAATTTTATATGTTAATAATCGCCGCTGGCGTGACTATTTCGATTCTCTTGGTTTTCCCCGTAGGCCAGAAATTCGCAGTATCGATTCTTGGTACAATCCTCAGACTCATTACTCGGAAAACTTTCGCTTGCATTCATTAGAACAGGCTTGGGATTTACTTGATTGGTTGCCTAGTCCTATTTTTAAACGGCAATATTATCTCCTCTTTACAAGTGCTGATAAACAAAGAGTTTTATTAACTCATCCTCGATTGCACCTGCTGGGACATGAACTGTTAGATCACCAATTTAACTCCTCATTATTAAACTATTGTCCCTGGGAAGGAGCGTTAGCTCCTTTTGCTCAAAGGTTTAAGTTTAATAAGTATGGGCTACTTGGTTGGGATGATGCTAAAGCTGCTCAAGTTATTCTTCCAAAACTTTGGCATGGTGTCCCTCGCTCATCGGTCGCAATCGGGACTTTATTTGAAGTTTTACGGGAGCAAGATAATGGTATGATCTCACGGCTATGAAAACACCACAAGTCTTTTTGGCACGCTGGTTTTCTTGAATTGCCATGAGAAATTCTCTGACGCTACGCGAACGAGCGTCAGAGAAAATAGGGCAAAGGGCTTTGACTTGGAAGCCATGAAACCCTTACTAGGTAGGAAAAATGAACATTATTTACTAGTTATTTATGGGGTTTAGCACTGATTCGGGCTTTTGAGCTTTATTGTCGAGCCTAGTTTTGATATCTAACTAATAATTTGGCATAACAGCTACTGAAGAACCAAAATTATTAAACCTTAAGCAAGCTAGAAAATTTTCTAGCTTGCTTAAGGTTTCGTTAAGTTATGGAGTTAAATATAGTGTTTGAATAAA
>NZ_JACJQM010000367.1:0-2456 GCF_014696655.1 Nostoc sp. FACHB-888
ATTTTCAACTTTTGCATTATCAATCGTAAATATCTCTTGCCAATCACTCTTTAAGAGGTTGTGTGTCATCATTGCTGCCAAGGTGAAGGAATCGCTGTTGTAGAAAGCACTTCTCCCGTAACAATCTAATCGCCATTTGCCTATTTTAAAGGAATGACTTTAGGAATGCTGATTGCCATACTAAATGTAGTTTCAGTTATCATCACTGCTTTCAATTAATAAAGCTTCAAGCTCTACTAATATTTTTTGTAATCGCTTGTGCTGATTGGGATTATCCCAAACCTTTGATTTTTTTACTTTAATGTAGGCTTCATCTATCTTCTTCTTTAAAGAAGATGATTTTTTATCTGTATTTCCAGGCGTGTTTGCTTGAATTTCAGCAAGACGCTCTTTAATTTGACTTAAAGATAAATTATTTTGAATTGCATCAGACAGTAATGATTTACGTAGGGCTTCATCCCTAACCCGCGCAATCACTTTGGCTTTAGTATACTCGATTACTCCTGACCGGAGAGCTTCCATAACATCTATAGGAAGTTTTAATAATGGGAGACGATTGGTTCTAAAACTTTCGGGGGAAAACTTTCCGATTGTGTTAAATACCTCAAGTAGAGACTGCCATTCTTGGCTGTGGATAACGTTATCCACAGCCTCTCGTTCTGGATGAGCTGCTGATTGAAGTAAAGCAACTATTGATTCTGTGGTTTGATTAAGTTTTAATCCTAAGAGAGCAACAATACTCTCTGTTTCCTCAATTGGGTTTAAGTCCTCTCTTTGGAGATTTTCCGAGAGTGCTAGTTCAAGTGCTTCAACATCTGTCATTTCCCTGATAACAGCAGGTACAAACTCTAATTGAGCAGTTTTAGCCCCTCGGAAACGACGTTCTCCTGCAACTAGTTCATATTTTCCATCCTTTTGAGGACGGACGAGAAGGGGCTGAAGAATTCCATGCTGTTTAATTGACTCTACTAACTCATGCATGGCTTGAGGAGCAAAGTAGCGACGAGGTTGTTGATGTGGTAAAACTATTTGTTCTATTGGGATAAGGAAAGCAGCGCTACTATTGTCTACTGCTTCTTCAACTCCAAATAAAGCATCAACTCCTTTAATTTCGTAAGGTTGATTAACACGCTTCTTCAGACTCATGGTAACGTCTCCAAACTTTGAGCAATCTGTTTAAGAATAGTGACAGATGGATGCTTAGAATTGTAAAGTGCTAAAGGTATATGCTCTTGGGCTGCATCAGCAAAAGCTACTGATCGCGGAATAGCTGGATAGATGGTACCAATTTTAGATAGAGAATTAGTAATTGACTGTAAGCTTTGGGAGCCTTGTCCAGTTCGGTTATCGTACATAGTTGGAACTACTCCAGCAATCTGTAATTTTCGATTTGCCCGAGAACGGACACGCGCAATCGTTGTTAACAATAGTTCTGTTCCTTTTAAAGCTTTATATTCAGTTTGAATAGGAATGAGTACATGTGTGGCTGCCACCAAGCTAATATAGCTAAGAATACCGAGACTTGGCGGACAATCAACTAAAATGAACTGGTATTGTGCTAGAACTGGTTCAAGAGCCTCCTTTAGCCGAATATCTCGCATATCTGCGACAACAAGTTCTAATTCTGCGCCACTTAAGTTGATGTTCGCGGGAGCCATATCCATACCATGTATATTCTGATGAATTGGTAATGGTTCTTCTCCCAAAATAGCTTCATAAACTGTCTTACCTAGTTCAGATGGCTCTAATCCCATAAAAGTAGTTAGTGAAGCTTGGGGGTCCATATCCACTAATAAAACGTTTTGCTGACTTTGAGCCAAATGGTAGCCTAAATTCATTGTCAGAGTAGTTTTGCTGACACCACCCGACTGATTAAAAATTGCAATGACCTTGCTCATTAACTGAACAGAAATAATAAAGACATCAACTTAACAATATCGGTATCAGTCACATACTGGCAAAAGAAACTTACATTAGCAGAGACTGAACTTTAACATTTCAACTAGAATTTTGCTCATTCTATTACTATTGCTAACTCTTTCAGTCTCCACAAGCAAGGGTTAATCTGGTGTCAGCCCTACTACGCCGACTTTCAAGCTTAAACTAGAGTGAGTTTTCAATGATAATAATAGTGGGCATTTAACTTAGTATCTATGTACTATAATTAACTGAATTCCAGTATTATAATGATGTGCGGCATCTGATCATAAGCAATGTCCACTCCCCCTAATCTTTCCCCTCAACAAGTAAGCGCCTTTCCTCAACACGAAACAATCACCGGAGTCGTAGAACGCCTAACTTTTTACTCTGCTGAGTCAGGCTACACTGTGGCAAGACTGACTCGCCCCCGCAACACAGAACTCACAACAATTGTCGGCAGCTTTGCCAATATTCAGCCAGGTCAAACTCTACAGCTAACTGGTTTCTGGCGTGACCATCAGATCGGAAGAGCACAC
>NZ_JACJQM010000368.1:0-2454 GCF_014696655.1 Nostoc sp. FACHB-888
GTTGATACCCGCTTCAGAATGTCTCGCCGCGTCACATCAGCCAGAGCAGCAAAAATTTTATCAAGGGCTACATTTGATTCAACCATATAGTTGAATGATATTCAAAGATACAGATCGTGTCAAGTGACGAGGCGGACAACTTTTACTTCTGTCTTGGGCAAATTCTACCTGAAGTCACATACAATTTTGGGTGTTACTTCCATTGTGCTTCCAGGCGATCGCCCAAGAGGATAATTGGCAACCTTTTAATGATTTAGTGAGACAAATATAGTCTAGGCAATAGTTTTGGCTTTATTTACAAGTAAGGAGACTCTGATCTTTTTACTCGGATCGTAGCAACACATACAAATTTTTTTGATTCCCACGCATGAGGCGAAAATTTTCGTCTAAATAGGTAATATCTGTCCAGCCATTAAAGGAGAGTGTTGATTCCAAAGGCGACTGATTATCGACTCCTAAAGCTTTACGAAAACTAGAGTCGGTCAAATCATTGCTTACACTTTTAACGGATGTTTCTACAAAATCAATATTGAGACGTTTAGAATCTTCTACTGTGTAACGCCCTTCAACTATAGTAATACCTAAAATACCAGACAATAGAGTAAATTCAATTAGGTTATTGTATTGCTGACCAGCTGTATAAACTTCTTGAAAGATCCCAGTAACGCTGATAGCCACATTCGGGAGTTTACCAAAAGAAACACGTTGTAGAGTAGTTTCTTGTTCTAAGCCAAATGTACTGTACAAGAGCCGCCAGCGCCCTTGAACCAACTCAAGATGGTTTGTTGGTTCAGTAGTAGGATTTACAGCCTCAAGCGATCGCGCTAATGTCTCGATTTGCAATGCGGCTGTTGGAGTATAGTTAAACCCAATGTCACTAGCTTCTGAAATAGAAATCAGTTCTTGTTTGAGATTTACCAATTCGCTAACCATAATTTGGTCTAAAAAAACCTTTTTAGCTCGTGAAAACGGCACAAGATATCACTCTTTGCTATTAACCGTAGATTCTATCACAGTACGTCTTTTTTATACTGTAAAAACGACGTTTTACCTTACTTGTGTGAACTTCTACAACCTCATCTAAGTGTTTAGAGCCGAATGGCACGCTTGTTAAGCTGAAGGGTAAGCGGCGTAAGGATGCTCCAGGGGCAGGAGTGCTCTTGTGCAGAGGGGAATTTCTAAATATCTGTTCCTATGCCTAAAATTTCTTCTTTTTCCCCTGCTCAAAAGCTCCTCTGCACAAGAGCTGCCTCAACGATTTTCCCTTTACAAGCGTGCTATAGCCTCATTTACTCTCGCTGGTAGTGTCCGTATTAGGCGGCTATAAAAGGACACTCCTCATTCTCTACTCATATCTGCCCTGCTTTAACCAAATACCATCCCGCAGCGGAATTTTACCTGCAAGCGATACCTTCTCTTCGCCTATCGGAGACACTTCGTGAACGAGAGGCAATGCCTTCGGCACGTCTTATCTACGAGACACACTCGCGTTCGACGAACGCCACCGGTTCATGGCGGGTACGCCATCGCAGAGTCGAGATATATGCAATTCTTTTGACTTTATTAAATTACTACCCAGGTAAAACAGGTAAAAAATGGGTAGTTCTCCGCTATCTTTAAGCAAGCGATTCCGGGATGATTATTTCTATAGAAAAGCGCTGGCACAAATTTTCGGCTGGCATTTAATAAACCCCATATAAAGCAAAGCCCTGAACTTTTATCGGGGCTTTTTAAATTTAACCTCATCAATTGCAACAAGTGTTGAGTTCTATTCTTTCATTGAAGCGATAAGCCATTCCGGCAACGTCTTCTCTACCAGACGCAGTTCGCGTTCGCTTACCGCTTTCATACAATGAGGTAGTTTTTGAATTGTTGCATTAACAATCAAGTTTACTTTGGCTGTCTCCATACAAGGTTGTACTCCCTTTCAACAGCCGCCAGCAGCTTTGCCTGCAAGGATGACAGATAAGGTTTAGCTTGCTTACCCAACCCCTGCAACAGCCAATCCACAGAAGAGTCACGGCTGGCCACTTGATGCAACTGCCGTAACCTCGCACACAACTGCTGCATAAAAAAGCAATCTTCATCAAGTAATTTCAGTGATTTCATCTGTTCGATTTTTACGGTGTAGTCACCGTCCCAGGTCTGGACTGTACAACTGTATTCTCCAGCATGGCTAACTACTCCCCAATAACCCGCTTTACCTCTCAAGTCTGGGTTATCTTTGGGCAGAAGAATGCATATTTCACCAATATGGTAAGGATTGGGTACTTTCGTGCTTTCGCGTATCCTATCCACAACATCTTTCACTATCCGACCAGATGGAATCTTATTGCCCGCTTGCTTTACTGCCTGTTGCCATACATTCGCTTGTACAGCCGGTTCCAACTCAGCTTTTGCCAAAAACCGCAGTTGTCGTTCGTTGGTCGGCATTGGAATTTGCTGACCATTGGT
>NZ_JACJQM010000369.1:0-2446 GCF_014696655.1 Nostoc sp. FACHB-888
AAAATTGGCTGTAGGCAAGTAGAAAATAGGACTAAATTCAAAGCGTGGCTCTTAATTTTTTCTTAAATACCTCCTTATTAAAATGTTTGCCTTTTGTAGCAGAGATGTCAAATGACAAGTTGTCAAACTTGAATGATAGCGAATAAAAAACACTTTTTTGAGTAAGTACCTAAGAAAAAACAACCTATGTGAAGACAAATAAATACGTAGAATGCATCTATCGAGATAACTAAAATATCGGGGCACAGTGTAGTTTTTCACTCCTCCTCCCATCCGTTATCTCCTTGACGAAGCGATGCCTACATTGATATTTACGATGGGCTACGACGCTCCTGCGTCGCTAACGCTACGCTATCGGTGTCGCTTACTACACCTCTATTCAAAAGTCCTATTTCATCTCGTAATTTATTGTCATTAAAACTAATTTGTTGAAAAGAATATACTCAAAACGGCTTGGATCTGGACTTCTCAAGAATTGTTAAAATCTTTATCAGGTAACGCTCATAGTTGTTAATACAAAAGTCCAGCTATTATCCGTTCGTAGTGTATATAGTGTGAAACCCTTACTATTTCGTTGTTTCACGACTTAGCTGAAAAAGCCAGAAGAACTATAAACAACCACACCCAACATCGCCAGCACAATCCTCTGCCGTCGCACCCATTCAAAACAAGCGCCGACATCAGTTGTTACATGTTACAGTATTTTTTCCCTTAGCCCTGCTTTTACAGGCATTGAAAAACAAACACCTTGGGTTATCATACCAGTCCTCAGCAATCGCACCCTTGGGATGAGCAATCACTGTGAGACAACAACTTACCCCAGCCGTAAAACCCAACCCAATCGCTGCCACAGTCTCGCTGGGCTTGATAGATAACGTTGCAATACCGATAACTGCACCCCAAAGACAGCCATAGCAGCAAAGGATAATCAACTGATTTTTGGGTTTAGCCCTTTCGTCTGATATTGTATGAACGAGCAGGATTTAGCCGTTCAGCAGGAATATAGCTTAGGAAATACTAATGAACTTAAGCATTCAACAGATTTTGCCGGAGGACGTTGCATTAATGGAAGGTCTATTAGCGACCTTTGATGAGGCGTTCGATGAGGTGGAGACATATAGAAATCCCCCTAGTGCAGACTATCTGCGGCAACTGCTCTTAAGTGACTACTTCATTGCGATCGCTGCATTGAAAGAAGGTGAGGTCGTTGGCGGTCTTACTGCCTACGAGCTTAAAAAGTTCGAGCAGGAGCGCAGCGAGATTTACATCTACGATCTAGCTGTTGCCGCCGCACACCGACGGCAGGGGATCGCAACGGCATTAATTCAGAAGCTGAAGGAAGTAGCAGCAGCATCTGGAGCTTATGTCATTTTCGTCCAGGCGGATATCGGTGACGAGCCAGCCATTAAACTTTATACGAAGCTGGGCGATCGTGAAAACGTGTTGCATTTCGACATAGCAGTTAATAGCGGCAATGACAATGCCTAATCTGAGCTTGGTAGTGGCTTTTCGAGAAGAGTATAAGGGTTAATTAGCTAGATTGTATCAATACATTATTCGTTAACGCAGCCAGTTTCTTTGTTTGTGCTGTAGTATTTGCGATCGCAGTTCCACGTTCACGTCATCAAGAGTTTAAGCATGAAAAGGTTGAGCCAATTGCCGGAATTCGGTTCATTCTCCAGCAGGAGCAACTAATACCATTTCACAAAAAGTACGATACGGATAGTCAAGGAATAAATGAAAGAGCAAAACGAACTCATAAAACAGCAGTTGATAGAAGCAATTTCTTGTCAAAATCTGCAAGAAATTCAAAAAATATTAACCCTAGCACAATTAGAGGATGAGACAATAATCCTCAAAGAAGCTCTTGTGCAAGTAGAGTATGCAAATTTTGTTTGGTTCTTGCAAGAATACGTAAGTAAGGAAAGTTATCAACAAGCCGTAAAGGATGTATCAACAAGCATGATCCAAAAATTAGTTCAAGGAGGTTTCAAGCCAGGGGTTGATTTTAACTTACACCCAGATGGTAGGATGTTGGCATCAAAGGAGGCAAATGAATATTTAGAAAATTATCATTCTAAACAATTAGAAAATAGCCAAATTTCTGTTGTAGCTCATGCATTACCAGAGTCAATGCAGATGTTAGAAAAAGCTTTAGGTGTGCGATTTTTTGAGAATCTTGGGAAGGTGGCAGCTAAACGTTTAGCCACGATGGACGATGCAACAGCCAGTATTTATGGTCTATGGCTGATGCAAGGGATCAGTGGTCGTCATCCATTGCTGGAAAAAGATTTTTGTGAGTGGTTCATGATTGAGATTTGTGGTGAGCGATTGTCAGCCTTAGCATCAGCCGAGATTCAAGGCTTGGAGTTTAATGGCTTAGTGGTATTTGAAGATTTGTTGATGGCACTGGGCAAAACAAATGTATCGATAGTGAAAGAGAGCG
>NZ_JACJQM010000037.1:0-68076 GCF_014696655.1 Nostoc sp. FACHB-888
CCAGCCAATAACTATTACCAGTATTAATACTTAATAGTATGAATATTCTTAGTAACTATTTTTGTATTATTTATAATACTTTTTGAAGTGCGGAAGATGGGATCTAAGATTTCAATGATTAGATCCAGAAATGCGATCGCCTACGGCAGTACCTAACTTTTTAATAAAAAGATTACCAAAGCTTAACTCGCTCTAAGATAAAAGCCAATTATTTTGAGAGAGACTTTAGGGAAGATATGCCATGAAAAGTCTCATTCGCACATTGGCTGTTGGTGTCATCGCAGCAAGTTCTTATGTCGGTCAAGCCTATGCCGATACTACAGTTGTAAGTCCGCTCTATGAGTCTGTACCACGCACCCACGCTCATAACGACTATGAACACGAGTACCCACTCTTCGATGCCCTCCACAACGGTTTCATTAGTGTTGAGGCTGATATCTGGCTCTACGGCACACAGTTGCGCGTTGCCCACGATCCAGTGACTGAACCCACGACACTGCCAACGATTGAGGATTTATACCTGACACCATTGCAAAACTTGGCGAGTCAGGTAAACAACGGTGGTATTTACGCCGATGGTACACCCCTACTTTTGTTGGTTGACATTAAAAGTGAGGGTGTTTCAACCTACGAGCGCCTACACAATGTTCTAACCAGGTATGCAGTAGACAATCCCGGACTGTTCACTACTTACACCAAAAACGTCTCTGGTGGCTACGACACACAAAAGGGAGCGGTTAATGTCATCATCTCAGGTAATCGACCACGAGATTATATGCTCTCTCAGGATTTGCGCTACGCCGCCTATGATGGTCGTGCTGACGACATAGGCAAAGACATCGCACCTGAGTTCATCCCCTTAATCAGTGGTAACTGGAACACTTTCTTTAATGGCTCACTAGCTTGGGACGGTCTTGGCACCATCCCTGATGACACCAAGGCAGCCCTAGACAATATCGTGGCTCAGGTACATAGTGAGAACAAAATCCTGCGCTTCTGGAATCTGCCTATTGATGCACCCAGTGTTTGGGGGCCCCTCTATGATGCTAATGTCGATCTGATTAATACTGATAATCTCAGTGGTTTATCTACATACATCCAATCGCGTCAAACACAGGCAGTACCAGAGCCATCGTTGAGTATTGCGCTCCTAGGTGTTTTGGGTACCTCGCTGCTGCTCAAACGCAGACGGCAGTCTGAATCTCTTATCAACCCCCAAAGTTAACAAGGTAAACCAACAAAGCACATAGCTGATGCAATGCGATCTCCACGCTATAATTTTCTCTCAAAACTGAGAAACTAAAGGAATATGCCAAAATTTCAAAAAATCAACCTCACCTTACTCGTGAGGTTTTTGTTATGTCTGATGAGAGGTAATTGGTCTTTTTTGCCTTCACGTCCAGATTAAGTAGTAGTTAATACTAATTGTGCTCCTGCCGCCTTAAAACGAGCTATTGGCTGATCTAAGGCAGCGGAATTTTCTGCCTGTTACCTAGACGAAACACGGGCATAGGCAACCACTTCGGGAATTTTAACAATTTTCTCCTGACTGTTCACAAGCACCAATACTTACCCAAGTGCTAGATAGTTTACCATCTAGCTCGCTATACCACTCTTTTTTCCAAATGGGGGCATTATGTTTAAGGGTATCAATGGCATATTGGCAAGCTTCAAATGCCTCACTCCGATGAGGACAACCTATTGCTACTAAAACGCTAATTTCTCCAACTTGCAAACGTCCAATGCGATGATGAATCACTACCCGATTCACATCAGATATGGATAAGCGAATATCAGCAGCAATTTGATAAAATATCTGCAATGCCATAGGTTCGTAAGCTTGATACTCTAGAGCAATTACTGGCTTACCATCAGTTTGATTGCGAACCATGCCACTCATCACAACCACAGCACCGTTAGCTGGATCGTCAGACTTGGCATAGATTTCTTCAAGAGACAATGGTGCAAAGGTAATGGCAAAACTATCTTCGGCTCTTGGTTTAACAGCAGAGGCAAATGTAGTCGTCATAACTGGGTTGGTATTATATGGGCTTTTTCTATTGTCTCTGAACAAAACCCTGCTGGTGTATGTTTAGTTGCTCTTACTAATACTTTTGGGCAAAATAAGTATTGAAAACCCTATATGCAATTATTAGTCAATAGTATAATCTGCATGATCTAGACGATCGCAGCCATATCTACCTTTAATCTCTTCGTTGAAAAAGCTACCAATTGAGTCAGAGGAATGTAAATCTTCCCAAGTATCCTCGTCTACGCTTAAGTACTGATAAACAGCTCCACTTTGAAACTCAACTTGCAAAATGTGTTCGTCGCGATCGTAGCCTATAGCGATCGCCATTGATGAGCTAACTAGTAACATAGCGATTGCTTGTTCTTCAAATATCCATCAGAGTGAGCGATCGCTACTAAACTGCTCAAGTCTACCTTAGATAGCTTCATTAATTTTTTACTCTCCTGTTGGCTTAGTCGGGAGTTTAAAGTTTTATGCAACACTTAAGTGCTTTAATAATACAAATGTACTATTAAAGCACTTCGCTGTCAAGTTTTTTTGCCAAGGGAGAATTTTAGGTGTGTAGAAATGCGAAAGCATTGCGGTATGAAGTGCTTTCGTATCTCTACTCTGACTTTTCACGTTTATGTGGAAAAATCCATGAAAACCTAACCCCGTAGCCTGTCGGGAAGGGGGAAAATTCAAAGTCTCTCTCCTTAAAGGAAGAGAGATTTACAATACCTTAGCCAATTTACAAGGGTTCAATGCCTGTGGAAATGGGATGAATACGTCCCGAAGAAGTGAGCTTGGCAAAAATTTGCGTTAATAAAATAGGCTCAGGGTTTTGAGGAAGCATTTTTTCGATTGTTTCCCTACAGACGATATGGAGGTACAAGCCCAGTCCTTAAAACGCAACATCCGCAGCAATCTCCTGCCAGCGAGTAGCCAAATCCTCCGCAGTAGAACTTTCAACAGCGGCAAGGTTTAATGGATAGTCCACGTTATCTCGCTCGATCCAGCGCACGGCTCTGAATTGACCATTGCTTGCCCTTAATATAAATCCAGACTCTCGGCATTCTGGAGAAGCGAGATATAACACTCCGGGGGCTACTTGATCGGGTCGCAAATCAAGAGGCTCATCTTGTACGTTCCACATCCGCGTTTTGGCTACCGGCGAAATCGCATTAACGAGAATTCCATGCTCTTTGCCTTCAACCGCCAGCACATTCATCAGACCTATCTGTGCCATTTTTCCCATAGCATAAGGAGCGAGACCACTGAGTGCATATTGCTTATAAATAGCTCTATCCGAAGTCGTAAGCACAATCCGTCCGTAGTTTTGTCGCTTCATAATCGGAAAGGCAGCTTGAGCCAGCCATATTGGTGCCTCTAAATTAATGTTGATGGCGCGCTGTAGAAAATCAGGTGTCAGTTCTTGTACTGACTGATAGGCGACCCATCCCGCATTGTGAACCAAGATGTCGAGGCGACCAAACTTCAAGAGCGTAGTCTCCACTAGACTTTGGCAGTTATCTCTACTATCGAGGATTACGTCGCTCGGGAACGCAATCCCGCCTGCTTCTTGAATTCTTCTTGCGGCATCAGCCGCCACGCTCGGATCGAATCCGGTTCCATCTTTGTTAACGCCTGCGTCATGTATAACGACTCGCGTTCCTCTTTCCGCAAGCAGGCGGGCATAGGCTTCCCCCAAACCTCGCCCGCTTCCAGTAATAACAGCTACTCGATCGTCGAGTCGAATCACTTAGTTTTCTCCTGACTTAAATTCTGAATCTTAGTGGACGTATGCACCGTCTAATGGCTAGCTCAGAGTTTAGCTACCCAACTATTACCAATTGCCGCATCAACCGCTGCTTGTATCTCTTGGGACAGTGTTACATCCAGACGTACAGCCTTTGCGCTCTCTGGATAGTGCTGAATCAATGCGCGAAGTTGCTCTGGTTCGCGAGCAGTAGCAAGCAGGTAGTCGCCCTTCTTCAACACCGCTTCTGCTAGGGCATGTCCGAATCCTGTTGAGCATCCTGTAATTAGCCAAACTTTAGGAGTAACACGATTTTTGTCTGAGTTCATTGGTTTTCTCCAATACAAAACCGATGAGACGCGCCTCATATTTCTTACGATAGGAGACAGCCATCGGACTGTCCAATATATATTTGACTAAGATTAATAGGTTAGACATATAAGTGTGATAGAACTACGGCATCTGCACTACTTCATCGCGGTGGCTGAGGAACTACACTTTAGCCGAGCAGCAAAGCGGTTGCACATTTCCCAACCCCCGCTCAGTCAGCAGATTCGCGGTTTGGAAGATGAACTAGGAGTCAAGCTGTTTGAGAGAACGAAGCGGCAAGTGCAGCTTACTGAAGCAGGCAAAGTGTTTTTAGAGCGCTCCTATCTGGTGTTAGCGCAACTCGAACAGGCGATCAAAGTGACACAACGGATAGGGCGGGGTGAGGTTGGACGGTTGGCGATCGGGTTTGTCGGATCTGCAACGTATACCGTACTGCCAGATATTTTAAGTGTCTTTCGAGAACAGTTTCCTGCTGTAGAACTGCGATTGCATGAACTGACGACTGCTCAACAAATTCAAGCCCTGCATCACAAACAGGTTGATGTCGGCATTGTTCGTTCTGCCATCATCGAGCCAGGGCTAAGTATGGAATGCGTTTTGCAAGAATCATTGGTATTGGCGTTGCCACAAACCCATCCGCTCTCTGCCCAGGTCAAAGTGTCTCTCTCCGCTTTGGCAGATGAATTATTTATCCTATTTCCTGCCAATATGGGACCCATCTTTTACGAGTAAATTATTAACATTTGTCAACAAGCTGGATTTCGTCCGAAAGTCGCTCAGGAGGCAGTTCAGATGCAAACTATCATCGGCTTAGTTGCAGCAGGACTGGGCATCGCTTTCGTTCCCGCCTCCTTGCAAAATTTCCACAGAAGCGGAGTCATTTACAGACCTTTACAAGAGCAGACACCTAAGACCGGACTTTATCTTGCTTGGCGGCAGCATAATTCCTCTCCAGTAATCAGAGCATTTCTCAGCTTGGCACAGAAAACGACGCAATGGGAGTCAAATCGTGATGATACGTGAGCAGTTAGAGATCAATCACCTCACCGACGGAGCCTCCAAGTACTGTCTCAGCAGTAACCTGAAGCAGCCTATGTCCATTGGAGCCGTCGGTTCATCCTCTTTCATAACAAGTTTCTTAATCTACCCAGATACAACAGCAGAGTCTGTCTCATACAAATGGGATCTCTCAGTTTGCGTTTGCAAGTAATGATAAAGGCGATTTAGAGCGTTTATATGAGCGTAAGCGGCGGCTACCACAATATCAGTATCAGATGCTTGTCCAGAGAATATTCGCTCCTGATGCTTCAAGCGAACTGTAACTGTTCCCAATGCATCAATTCCTCCAGTCACAGATTGGACGGAAAACTCAATCAGTTGATTGGGTATTTCTACTAATTGATTGATTGCTTGATACACTGCATCCACTGGGCCAGTGCCTACACTCGCATCAGTGAGGATTTTGCCATCGGGGGTAACAATTGTGATAGTTGCAGTTGGACAAGTGCAGTCACCACAGATTACCTGGACATGTTCGATTTGAAAGCCACTTTCTACTTGAATCTGCATTTCATCTCGAACGATCGCTTCTAAGTCCCAATCTGAGATTTCTTTTTTCTTATCGGCAACTTCTTTAAATCGATTGAAGGCTTTATTCAAATCCGCCTCATTCAATTCAAAACCCAATTCCTTAAGCTTGGTACGGAAGGCATTTCGTCCAGAGTGCTTGCCCAAAACAATGCGATTTTCTGGCAAACCGATCGCAGCAGCTTCCATAATTTCATAAGTTTGGCGATGTTTGATGATCCCATCTTGGTGAATACCAGACTCATGTGCGAAAGCGTTTGCTCCCACGATCGCCTTATTGGGCTGAATCAGCATTCCGGTTAATTGGGAAACCAAGGATGAGGTTTTGTAAATCTCCTGAGTCTTAATATTAGTCAGGGGTGCATCTGATTCAATTGGACGACCAAAATAAGGATTGAAAAATGGTTTGCGAACCTGCAACGCCATCACAATTTCTTCCAATGCGGCATTACCTGCTCGTTCTCCAATGCCATTAATGGTACATTCAACCTGACGCACACCATATTCAATTGCTGCCAAAGCGTTAGCTGTTGCCAAACCCAAATCATTTTGGGTATGAATGGATAGAATCACCCCATCGATATTAGGAACGTGTTCTCGAATTCCCTGAATCAAAGTTCCGATTTCTTTGGGTGTGCAGTAACCAACGGTATCAGGAATATTAATTGTAGTTGCACCTGCTGCGATCGCCATCTCCAAAACTTCATAAAGAAACTCTGGTTCAGTACGACTGGCATCCATTGGCGAAAATTCTACATCGTCTACAAACGACTTGGCATAAGCAATCATTTCTGATGCGATCGCTAATACTTCGCTACGAGACTTTTTCAACTGATATTTCAGGTGAATATCAGAGGTAGAAATCATTGTATGGATTCTGGGACGAGCCGCGCCCTTCAAGGCTTCGGCGGCGGCGTGAATATCTTGGCGAATGGCTCTAGCTAAACTGCAAATGATTGGCCCACCGGGTATTCCGACTTGTTCCGCAATGGTTTTAACAGCTTGAAAATCTCCCGGACTAGCGACGGCAAAACCGGCTTCAATCACATCGACACCAAGGAGAGCTAGTTGATGAGCGATCGCTAATTTTTCTTCTACATTGAGGGTTGCGCCCGGTGACTGTTCGCCATCGCGTAGCGTAGTGTCGAAGATGATAACTCGGTCTGGTTGAGATGCGATGCTCATAAATGTCTCCCGTGGTATTGAAGGGATGTTGAAAAAACTTACTTTGGATATTGTATACAATCTTTCGGATTTTGTATACAATATTCAATATGAACTTAAATGACTTAGCAGCGAATGTGCTGCAACAACAACGCAGTACCCCAGATTTAATTGCCGATGCTTTGCAGGAAGCGATTCTCCGGGGCATTTTTCAGGAAGGACAATCTCTGAGACAGGATGAAATTGCCACTCAGTTTGGCGTTAGTCGCATTCCCGTGCGCGAAGCCTTGAAGCAGCTAGAAGCAGAAGGATTAGTGACACTGCATCTAAATCGTGGTGCGATCGTATCGGTGTTGACAGCACAAGAGGCGCAAGAAATTTGTGAAATTCGCAGCGCCTTGGAAGTGAAAGCGATGCAATTGGCAATACCCAAGTTCAGGGAAACAGATATAGAAAAAGCTGCTGTGATTTTGTCAGCGACAGATCAAGCAACTGATGCAGGTGTGTTGGCAAAACTCAACTGGGAATTTCATGCGACGCTGTACGCCACTGCTGAACGTCCTCGATTGCTAGCGATGATTAAAACTTTACACGTTAATTGCGATCGCTATGTTCGCGTACAATTAGCGCAGATGGATTACCAAGAGCGATCGCAAAAAGAACACTATCAACTTTTAGATGCTTGTCAAAAGCAGGATACAAAAGCTGCTGTTAGATTACTAAAACGACACATTGACACTGCTGGAGAACAGCTAATTACATACTTGCAGCAAATTGCTCAGAAGCGCTGATTCTTGTTGGAACTAGATGATCTAGCAGAACAGATCAAACGGGAAATTTACATTATCCTGTTCAAGGTAAGTTCGACAAACCTCTCCATAACTTGAACTTTAGTTCAACTCTCTCCCTCTCCGACTCGGAGAGGGACGGTTTTACGTAGTAAAACCAGGGAGAGGTCTTTTTATTCAGAGAAATAGGGTCGTCCATGAAAAAACTGATCCAGCGTATTAAAACATTACTCCAACGTATCCTCAAGAGCTTTGCATCCAATTCTCGGCAGCGTAGGCAAAGCCCGCCGCAGACATCGCCCCTAACAAATTTTCGCTCGTTAGATACTTCTATTCCCAGCGTTTCTCCCCGATGGGAGTCTGGTTTGGTACTAGTGTGTTCACAATGTACAAACGAGCGATTAGGCTCAACGGCTTCCGAAGACTTAGAGAATTGGTTGAAATCTCATCTGAAATTTGAGGGATTATGGGGTGAATTTCGAGTAGTTAGCAGCAGTTGTTTAGGAGTTTGTCCAAAAGCTGGTATTACTGTCGTTATTGTAAATAATGAAAGTGGCGGTAATAGTCCATGTTTAATTGTAAATCCTCAAAGCCATCGCGAACTTCTTTACTCATACATCAAACAGAATAAAAATCGAATGTAACTTTTAAGCTAACCGCAGATAAGGACACCTCCGTAAAAACCCAGAAGCTTTATTGTGGGCATTTAGGTTATGAGTATGTGCTGGCGTAGCTCGAATAATGCCACCAAACAGGTCATCTAATCCGTAGGGAGTGAAAAATTGCCATTGACCTTGTGTATCTAATCGAACTCCAACAGCAGTAGCAGTGTGCAGCCAATCTGTGATGCCATCCTCTGTACTAGTGTAGGTTCTGCTACCAAGCCGCCACCGAGCAAAACTAGCTTGATTTTTGACATCAAACTGATCATCAGGAAATTGTTCTGTGAGAGTAGCCTTTGCTGCTAGTTCTTCAGAACGGTTCCCTTCTACATCAAAGAATGCAATATCAAAATCTTTAATACCTAACCCACACTCATGGCCAAAAATTGAAGACCAAACAGTGTTTCTAACTGCACCCCCAGCTAACCACCAGTTAGGTAGATTTAGTTGAGCGATCGCAGGTAATACTATATCAATAGGTGTATCAGCTAAAATCATCTGTAGACGAGTGTTACTATTCATATAAAATCCTTGGGATTATCAACTAGAAGGTGAAAATATTATCATTCCGATTTCATTAAGCTTACGGTCTTGATAGACCTACTGTTACACTTAGCAGGTTAAGGTTTACTAGGGTAACTGCTGGAATCATAGTATCAAGAGAACAGGATTTTACGGAAGGTTAAATTGTGAATTTCAAATTTATAATTTTTATTTATGGAAGATTTATTTGCGCGGCTAGAACGCACACTCAATCCTGAACTGCCTTCCTTAACAGAGTCACAACAACAACTTCTACAAGAACTCAACATTGACGAAAATCAACCCGGTACAATTTTGCGGGATTTTCAAACCCTGATAGATTTCTTAGAGCCAAATGGAGTGGAAGTTAGTAGTGTTAATAACCTTCTACCCTTGAAAGTACTATCAGAACTTAATTCTCGCTTAAGTCACCCAATTGAAACAAAACTTAAACGTCCCGTACAGAAATCATACCCCTACATTAATGGGCTATATCTGTTATTACGCAGTTCTGGGATAGCCCAAATTAGCTCTCAAGGTAAGAAGCAAATTTTAGTATTAGACGCAGCCGCTTTAGAATCATGGTCAAATCTGAACCTAACAGAACGCTATTTCAATTTATTAGAAGCCTGGTTGATTTGGGGAAATAACGAAATTTTGGGTGAGCATCAAGACTCATTCGGAAATTTATTTAGATGCATTCAACTTTGGCCCCGTATCTCAGATAAAGGTTTAAAATTTCCTAAATATGAACACCAACACGATATTAGTTATTACCCCGGTCTGCATAATGTTGCCCTTTTAGAGTTATTTGGGTTGTTATCTATTAAGCAGGGAAAGCCGCAAGAAGGCAAGGGGTGGCGCATTGCTAGCTTACAACGTTTGCCATTTGGTGATGCTCTGTTACAATTACTATTTCCACTGGGGATACGAGGAGAATTACAGGATGATGTTAATGTGACTTTTGGAAAATTACAGTCGCATTTTCAATTATTTTTCCCAGAATGGAAACATAATTTGTTTATTCCAAAGCAAGGCTTCACTGATGGTATTTATATTTTTAAAGTGTCTATTTTTCAAGCTTGGAGACGCATTGCTATCCCAGCGAAAAAACCATTAGGCTGGCTAGCAGAGATAATTCTTGATGCTTTTGATTTTGACTACGACCATTTATATGAGTTTAGTTATAAAGACCATTTCGGTCGTATAATCAAAATCGGTCATCCGTACATGGAAACACCCCCATTTGCAGATCAAGTGCACATTGGTAACTTGTCTTTAGAACCCGGTTCTAAAATGACTTATCTTTATGATTTTGGCGACAACTGGAAATTTGATGTGCAGTTAGAAGCAATTAATCCGCCTGATAATAAAATTAAAAAACCAAAGATTTTAGAAGTTCACGGAAATGCACCTCAACAGTATTGGAGTGAGGATGAATATGAAGAAGATGAAGGACAGTAATTATACTATTTTAGTAACTAGATTTATAAAGAAGTACCCCTGATAAAATTAATGTAACTTTGTAAACAAGTAATAAAGTGTTAAGCTCATCCCACCCCTAAAAAGGAATGAGATAGCACGAAAGACTATTAACTGTTAACCATCAACCGTTAACGGCCTAAAAAGGCGTTTATCATTCCGTCTTTAAAAAGAGTGGGTTTTCCCGACGCCTTTTTATAAAAATTTATTAGTAAAGTCATTTAAAAAACCTATTAAATTATTTAAAATAGCAATATTGAACTCAAATTATCACCTTAGTTTGTATATCATAGAATTTTACTTAGTTGTCTGCCAATGATGTTAAAAAAGCTAACACGGTATCAATATTTTACAGAAAAATATTACTGGACATATTCAAGTATGTAATTTAAGGAAAATCCGAGAACACACTGAATCTCAGTTCATTCTCGAAAGTTTTAACAGTTATTTGCACACAAGATTAATGAAAAACGATACACCAGAAGAATTAAACCCAGACCAAGAAATTGGGCGCTTGATTGATGAAGTCATGTCTTCATCTCTGACTGATGAACAGTATCGCAAAAAGATGCAGCGACGCAAAGAAGTGCAGGATCAACGCATAGCACAAGCTGTACCTGAAAAAGGATTAATTATTGTAAATACTGGTAATGGTAAAGGTAAAACCACTGCGGCTTTGGGGATGGTATTACGATCGCTTGGTCACGGGTATAAAGTAGCGATCGTCCAATTTATCAAAGGTAGCTGGGAACCTTCAGAAAAAAGGGTTTTTAGCTATTGGGAAGACCAGATAGAATTTCACGCAATGGGCGAAGGCTTCACCTGGGAAACTCAAGACCGCGATCGCGATCTCGATAAAGCTAGCGCCGCATGGGAGAAATCATTAGAATATATTCGCAACCCAGACTTTCATCTGGTATTATTAGACGAAATCAATATCGCCCTCAAAATGTCTTACTTAGAAGTAGAGGATGTTTTAGCCGGGTTGGCGCAAAAACCAGCCGATAAGCACGTAATCCTCACAGGTAGAGGCGCACCTGCTGCTTTAATTGAACGTGCTGATCTCGTAACCGAAATGACCCTAGTTAAGCATCCTTTCCGCGATCAAGGTGTTAAAGCGCAACCAGGAATTGAGTATTAACTTAAAGATTACTTGCACATTTGTAACGTGCGGCGATCGCTAGCTGTAATGGAATTTAACTGATAAAAGTCTTGCAGAGCCACCGAGTAAGCATAACTGCTGAACTCATCTTCACTGACTTTAGATGGTCTATTGCTTGCAGCTACCTGATTCGACCGAGGATAACTGGCTTCATTTGACGAACCATTAACCGTCATCGCCAACTCTCCTGAGGGGTTGAGTGTACCCTGAAAACAATTAAACTCTGATTGGGGCATATACAATGCACCAGTTACCTTACCCTGTTGCTTTTGAAATATGATGTAACCTTGACCTAGTTGGTTTGATTTTGGGGATTGGCCATAAAGATAAATCCCATCTTTTACAGGAAAATTCGCTTTTGGTAAAACTTCCGCACCTTTTGTAGCTCCTTGAGAACCTGGAACCAACGCTGTGGTTGTAGGTAATGTTTTTCCGCTCTTATGACCAAAAAAACCTCTATCTCCAGAAGCCGCATTGAGTTGACTTCTCTGCTCTCGAACTCTTCTTAGCTGCGACAAAAGAGAGTTTTCGCTGGGTTTGTCAATCTGAGCCGATGAAAATGAAGAACCTGTAACCGATACTACTTGAGTCTGCTTGGCTATAAAGCCCAAACCGAGAAGTAAGCCTAAGCCCGCGAGGGAAATTCCCCACTGACGGGGAGATAATAACTGATGAAGGTTGTTAAGCACCCTACTTCTCCTGTTAAAAAACTAACTAAGTTCTCTATAACTTGCTTAAATCATAACCAAGTCTTAATTGCCAAAGACTTTGCTAACGATTTATATTACTATTGTCCAAAAAAGAAAACTGTCAAAAACTAAAGTTTTTATTTAATTGAATTCAATAACCTTAGATTACCATCACTTAGAGTATTTATTCTTCATCCAATAGATTCATCCCATCGGGTGAGGTTAATCATAAATTAACTGCTCTCAATTAATATTTAATTTTTTGACATCTTGCCTTTGAGATTTTTCAGGTGATAAAAATGCTGATTTCATCGGTCTTTCAGCAAGTTTAGCCCTTGTCTTTGCTATAATTTCTTCCTAACGCCAATTTCTGCGTAGACGTAGCCCGCCCTAGGCATCGCTCCCTTGTTGCTTTCATAGAAAAGGATTGCTCCTTAACTCAGTACTGAGTCTTGATGATAACTTTTTTACTTGATTATGAGTAATAGTCTTACAGTCAAAGTAATTCTGGCACTTGCAGGTAGTTCCGTAGATCGAGGGAAACTGCGCCTAAACGTGAAAGTGCGTCAGATTGAATAAGGGTTGAAATAGTGTAAATATTGTGACCAAATTAAGTTGTAATTTTGATGGGTTGTGGGGGTTTGGATAAAATTATCCCTCTACCCAGAAACGATCAGTTTGGATTTCCCATTCCCAAGGACGTTACTCGGAAGCAGAACCACTGTTTAAAACAGCCTTGTCACTTTTTCAACGGCTGCTGGGAGAAGAACATCCATCTGTCCCCTTAGCCTCAATAACCTAGCGGGACTCTACGACTCCCAAGGCAGATACAGTGAAGCCGAACCCCTTTTCATGCAAGCTTTGGCACTCACGCGCAAGCTGCTGGGTGAAGAACATCCATTTGTCGCCACTAGCCTCAATAACTTAGCGTATCTCTACGACTCCCAAGGCAGATACAGCGAAGCCGAACCCCTTTTCATGCAAGCTTTGGCACTCACGCGCAAGCTGCTGGGTGAAGAACATCCAGATGTCGCACAAAGTCTCAACAACCTAGCGGGACTCTACAACTCCCAAGGCAGATACAGCGAAGCCGAACCCCTTTTGATCCAAGCTTTGGCACTCAGGCGCAAGCTGCTGGGTGAAAAACATCCATCTGTCGCACAAAGTCTCAACAACCTAGCGGGACTCTACGACTCCCAAGGACGGTACTTGGAAGCAGAACCCCTGTATCAAAAGGCTTTAGAAATTACTGAACTTAGTTTAGGGGTAAATCATCCCAACACAATTACTATCCGTAAAAATCTGAAATTATTGTGCGATCGCGCTTAAAGGCTATTTATAATTTTGAGTAGGTTTAGATTTTGCAGCGTGTTGTTACTCCTCATCAAAAAGTGCATCTAAATTGCGATAACCGCTAACTATCCGTAAAATTTCAATCCCGCCTGCGATCGCACGATAAAAAATCAGATAATCATCTACAGGAAAGCTACGTAACAAAGGTAAAAGTTCATTACGCTTGCGTCCCATATTGGGAAAATTTGCTAAATTACTGCACTTTTGGTTAATTTTATTGAGCAAACGCTCCGCAGCATCAAAACTACTGTTGTCAGCAACATAATCAATAATGCTCTCAATATCCCGACTTGCAGGAGCAGTAAATCTACAAATATTGCTCATTCACTAGTCTGCTGACGACGTTGCTGTAACTTCTGTTCTAGTTGATGAAAAACTGTTTCTCCGTCAATAACTTCCCCACGTTCCGAAGCTTCGACCCCAACCATAATTTCTCGTCGCAATTCTTCAAATCTACCCTTATAAATAGATTCAGTTTCCTCCAGCAGTTTAATACCCGCAACAATCACTTCCTCTGTGGAGGCATACTTACCACTGGCAACTTGACTTTGGATAAATTGCTCTAATTCTGGAGTAAAGGAAATATTCATATATACTATCTACCATAGTATGTGCCTTTATGCTTTTATTTTAGAGTCTTGCCAGATTTTGGTAATTCAATGATGGGCTTGCATCCGGTGACAATGCGATCGCATTCGACCTAAGGTAATTAGGTTATCAGCATAAAAAAATAGCCCCCTGAATTCAGGAGGCGCATCACCAAGGTGGTGGAAAGACGCGGCATTTCGCGTCTCTCATTTTAACTAGCAACGTATTCTTTAACATTGGCACGACGGCGACGCAGATGAGCCAAAGCTTGATGCTCTAACTGGCGGACGCGTTCACGGCTGAGATTCAATCTCTCACCCACTTTCGCCAATGACATTTCATTACCATCTTCTAAACCAAAGCGCAGGGCTAAAACTTGTCGCTGTTGCGGGGTTAGTTCTGCTAGCAGGTTGTTCAAGTCTTGGCGTAAGAATTCCTGGTTGGTGTAATACTCTGGTGATGGGCCGTCATCTTCGAGCATTTCTTGCAACTCGGTATCCTGGTTGTCGCCAACTTTAACATCCAAGGATACTGGTTGACGCGCCATGTTCAGGTACTCGCGAATCTGAGCAGGTTCTATTTCCAGTTCTTTGGCAATTTCGGCTGGAGTAGGCGATCGCCCCAAGGTTTGAGCCAACTCGCGCTGCACTTTTTTGATTTTATTCAGTTTTTCGGTAATGTGGATCGGTAAGCGGATGGTGCGGCCTTGTTGAGCGATCGCACGAGTAATCGCTTGGCGAATCCACCAGTAAGCATAGGTTGAGAACTTATAACCCCTCATTGGGTCAAATTTCTCCACACCCCGCTCTAATCCTAGTGTTCCTTCCTGGATTAAATCCAGAAACTCCATATTCCGCTTTTGATATTTCTTAGCAATAGCAACGACCAAGCGCAAATTCGCTTCGATCATTTTTTGCTTCGCCCGCTTCCCTTGCGCTACCGTTTGTTGGATCTCGGTTTCCGACTGTTGGACGTGGTCAGCCCACTCTGACATATCCGGTTCGCGGTGCAGTTTCTTCGCCAAAGCTTCTTTAGCGTCGATGAACTTCATCATTTGTTGCACCTGCTTCCCATAGACAATCTCTTGTTCACGGGTTAGCAGTGGTACACGACCAATTTCTCGCAGATAGGTTCGCACCATATCAGCCGTGAATTTGGTATTGAGGTTTTCCGTTTGGGTGTTGACAGTAGGCATTGATGTGTTATCCTCTACTCCGTAAACACAATGTATGTTTTCTTACTAAAATCGATGGGAGAAAGGTAGTACATCTATCACGAAATATCGGGAGCTATCAAAAGTAATTATCAATTGATCTAGCCGTTGTTCAGACGGTAAACTCCCAATGATAGGTTCCCCTACCTTCCCTAAATTTTCAATCTTTATATAAGCACGCTGGTTGTTTTGGATAATTCTTCTTTTAGGCAGTTACTTATAGCAACTGCAAATCCGAAGTCGATATGAGTTCCATTTACTTTATAGTACGATAAATCAGGCAAATAGTAAAGTTTTTTAAGATGAAATCTTTAATTATAATTCAAAATTGCCGATTTGCAAAAAAAAATTAAACTTCCTTGAAATTACTGACTATATCTATAGTGACGCTAAAAACCCTTCTTCTGTTGCCCAAAACTAGCCGGATAACCGAACTTAATTTCCCGCGATAATGGAGGGATGTTACGAATTAGGGATTTGTCATTAGTCATTTGCAAAGGACATAGGACAACTGACAAATGACTATCTAGAATCCCAGGTCAGCTTTGGCTAGTTCAGCAGCAGCGAATACTTCTGCGTCAGGTTTTTCTTCCCAGGCTGGTTCACCAATTTCTTCGTAAAAAGTTGCGTCGTAAGGACGGGTACGTACTACTACTGGCATAGGAACAGCATGACCCAAAATTAAAGCTTGTTGCTTAGAGTCTAGCTTTGCCAATACCGATCGCAGTCCACCACCACCAGATACACCTGTAAAAATTGCGTCAATGTCTTTTTCGTCATTCAGCAAAGCAGTAATACGAGTCCCAATCTGAGACATAACTTCATTATCAATACCCGATGGACGTTGATCAACTACCAAAAGTGTGACGAAATATTTCCGCAATTCGCGGGCAATAGTCCCAAAGATAGTACTTTGTACTACTCCTGGGTCTAAGAAACGATGCGCCTCTTCAATGGTAATCATCAATGGCGTGGGGCGATCGCTAGGATTTTTGCTTTGCAGGAATTTATCTGCTTTCTTGACGTAATGCTCGTGGATACGTCGGGTGATCATATTCGTCACCAACATATAAGAGAGCATATTGGACTGGGAACCAAATTCTATCACAACATTCTTCCCAGCTTCCAGACACTGGACAATTTTACTAATATAATTCTGGGGGCAAACGGCTCGCATATACTTCAAGCTATCCATCCGCAAGAGTTTGCGCTGTAATGCCATAATCGAGCCTTTGTGTCCCCGCTTCTCGTCGCAGAACATTTCGATTTCTTCGTTAGTCATGTTCAGCAACTGGACAATCCAAGACTTGCCAAACTCGCTATATAGAATATTGGCGTTATCTAAGGCTGCGTCAGAGAGTCCTAAATCTCGGCTACATAACTTAATATCTTCAACTTCTATTTGCTCATAACTCAAATAAAGTTCTTGAGCATCACGCACCCCCCGGCGCTTTGTCGATTCCGGGTCGAGGGTGTAAACTTCTACTTTGCTCGGAAAAAGTTGTTTTAAACCCTTAACTGTGTTTACGTTCTTCCCTTCTGCAACGGCTTCCCAGCCATACTCAGAGTGCATATCAAAAATTAAGTTTACTGCCGCACTTTTACGGATAACGCCAGCTAAAAGTAACCGTGTTAGAAAAGATTTCCCTGTACCAGATTTGCCAAAAACCCCATTACTCCGTTCTACGAAGCGATTTAAATCAATACAAACGGGCACATCCATATCCAAAGGTTTGCCGATGGAAAAATTGCGCCTTTGGGGGTCATCTTCCCAACCAAATACCCGACGAAAATCTTCAACACTTGCTTCGTAAACTTGACTAAAGTGGCTAGGAATAGTTTTAACAGGCAACAATTCCATCGTAGTACTGGTTTGCGGCACAAATGAAGCCAAACCCGTCACTGATGGGAGGAAGGGATTTGTTGATTTGCCATTTGTTGGAGAAAAAGATTCTTCAGTTTCGGGAGTGAACATCAACATCGGCGCGAGGTTGATAGTACCGTATGTTCCACTTCCGGCTAAAACATCTCGTAAAAAAGTGTCTTCCCAACTAGGGGGATTAGCAATAATTCGGGCATTAGCAGCTCCCAATGCTACATCTGTCAGCATACAAAAAAAGCGCGATCGCATCCCTTGCACAACAAGAAACTTACCCACCCGCATATCTTCTACAGAAATGTCGGGATGCAATCGTACTTCTAAGCCTTCAGTTAGAGAACCTTGAATAACCGAACCTAATGGCTGTACCGAATTCATCTGATTAGTCATTGGTCATTTGTCATTTGTCATTAGTTATTCTCCCCCAATGCCCTATGCCTTATGCCCAATGCGCCATTACCTAATCAATTTGAATCGAAGTTGGCGCACTTCCGGTTGGTGGAGTAGTACTGATTAATGGTTTACGGAATTGGGCATAAAGGCGATCGCGCCAGGTAAAGAATGGTTCATAATTTATATTCTCTGCAAAGATTGGTAATCCTTTACCTCTGAGAGAAGCTGGTAAATCTAGATAGGGACCAGAGGGGAACTTGAGCAATATCGATAAGCCAGCTACTGCTAAGTCAGCTAAAGTCGGTTCATCTCCAGTTAAATAAGGACTATCTGCCAATAATAACGTTACTGCTTCCAAGTCTTGTTTTAAGGATGCGATCGCTGACTGAATAACATCAGGGCTATAACCTACTCCAAAACCGAACATTGTCAGTAAATCAGTGGGTACTCCTCCAACCAAACTTTTAAATATATCTGGTGTTGAGGTAGGTAATAAAGATTTACGGAAATTTTGGTCTTGACTTATGGCAGCAAATAGTGCTTTGCGACCTTTGATGCCTATGGATTCATCAGCCCATTCTTCTATTAATAAAGTTAAACCCCGTTTTTTGGGATCTTGCGGTATTATTGGGCGATCGGGATACTCTAAGTCTAAATACTTAGCTATTTCCGTAGAATCCACAATATACTTGTTCCGATCCTTTAATACCGGAACTTGTCTTTGACCAGTCAGCCGGAACAGTTCTACTTGTCCAATCCCAGGCGTAACTTCTATTTTGCGATAATCTAGTCCTTTAAAATCTAGAATTAGGCGTACTTTCTCTGAGTACTGAGATAGTTCCCATTGGTATAATTCCAGCATCTTGTATACCTTGTAACTAGTCAACTTCTTAACTTTACAATTGTATCTTTAGTTAAGGTAATTTTTCTTTACATTAGTTGTTTGTAGTTAATCTAATTGACATTAAAATTGAACTTATATATGATTTTTGGCAAAATTATCGATTAAAAAAATATTATTTTCTGAGTGATTAAAATATCAAATAATTAAATAATTGAGCCTACATAAACAAATTTAACCGCTCAGTCCTGAGCATTCAGTAGTTACTCTAATTTCTCTAACTGTTAGCCTACGTAATAAATTTAGTTATTTACTTTCTGGAGTTTTCCTGAGTACTAAATTGGTAATTTTGTCATTATACGACCCGATGCGTTGACTGTCGATACCAATTCTGTATGAAGATGCCCATAATCAGTCCTCCCTTGACAAGGGCAGGGCTGTTTCATTCCCTAAAGAGCTTTAAAAATCAAGGGTTCTAGCAATTAAAAATTGGTTATTTTGTTACCAGCGTGCCGAGGAAATAAACTATTTTACTGATATTTAAGTGATTAAATGTTCATCTCATCGTCACGCTTACTTACAATTTTCTCGCTAACCATCTTGACAAATCCTGTTTGAAATGGAATGAAACAGCCCTGCTTGACAAGGGGGGACGGCGTAGCCGGGGGATAAATATATGCAGTTTCACAAAGAGACGGTATGACGATTAACAGTTAACAGTCAACGCGAAATACCATCCCCTTTTAGGGGTGAGATGAGCTTAACAAAGCTTGTTGTAACTCATAACTTGTAAATATATTTTTCGATTTTCTAAGAGTTTACGCTACACCAAGCCAGGCTTTTTAACTCCTTTTGGTGTAATGGAGAAAATTTACTCAATTTACATGAAATATATGCTAAGTATATTTGATCCTTGTTAAGCCTGAATCGAGGTTAGATATTTAACCTCATAAACACAAACTCATCGGATGAATAATTTTACTTTCCTCTTCGGTTAGATTTTGTGCATAGCAAAATGTTATAAATCTTTATGTAATGTGTGGACAAAAAGACAAACAAAATTTATGAAGACAAATTACAGCAAATTGCTGACCACGTTGGCAGGCATAGCAGGATTTACAAGTTTCAGCCTTCTCATTACTTTACCATCCGATGCGAAATCCGCACTAAATCCTAACCCCAGTATTTTCAAAGAAGCCCCTTATAATCAGGGTCAACGCCTTCAAGCAAACGCTTCCCTAATAGAAAAAAGCAATACCAAGGGTCAACAAGTAGCGCAGCAGAGTAGTGGAACGCTAAATCCCAGACCAAGTATTTTCAATGAGCCTCCCTATAACCGTGGTGGTAGTGTTACACCTAGTGAACCAACACCCGGCACTCCGGGAACTCAACCTACCCAGACACTTCCTACAACTCCATCAACCCCAGGTTCAACCGACACTCAAGGTAAAAACTTATTAGGGTTGGCAGAGTCAAACGCTTCTTTTACCACCTTAACTAAGGCTTTGAAAGCAGCAGGATTGACTGGAGCTTTACAAGGCAAAGATAACTTAACTATTTTTGCACCCACTGATGCAGCTTTTGCTAAGTTGCCACCAGATGCTTTGCAAGAATTGCTAAAACCAGACAACAAAGAAGTATTGCTCAAGATTTTGACTTACCATGTAGTACCTGGTAAGGTATTGTCCACTGATTTGAAGTCAGGCGAAGTTAAAAGCCTTGAAGGCGGCGCAATCAACGTTAAAGTTGATCCTGCTACTGGTGTAACTATCAACGATGCTAGGGTGACACAGGCAGATATCACAGCCAGCAATGGTGTAATCCACGCAATTGATCAAGTGATTTTACCTCCTGACTTGTAGTTTTTCGGTATCAGTACAACCTGTAGCGGACTAGGTTGGCATAAAATATTAATAGTAAAAAATTCCGTTCAGATGTTATTTTGGACGGTTTTTTTGTAATAAAGTGAGTTAAATTAGCAACCCCGCCTACGAATTAGAGCAGATTGATATTAAGTTCGGCTAATCACTTTTCATTAAAATCTCTTTGCGTGCCCTTGCTCTCGCCTCAGCCTAAATAATAAGTCTTTATATGACGCATACCAGACAGAAACAATTCATGTATTGTTAAAGTAATCTCAACAGGAAATGGAGAAAGTTATGACAACCGTAACCCAAATGAAATGCGCCTGTCCGACTTGCCTATGTATCGTTTCACTTGAGGATGCTATTAAAGAAGACGGCAAACACTATTGCTCCCAAGGGTGTGCTGAAGGTCATAAAACTATTAAAGGCTGTAGTCACGGAGGCTGTGGCTGTTAATATCTAGAGTGCATTAGCTGAAAGCGTAACGCACCATTCAAGGTGCGTACTTTCAGCTAACACAACGCCAGTTGCTATAGCAAAGAATCAAGCTAAACCTCGGGTAGAGAAGGGAAGAGAAGTTTTGAGCAGAGGAAGCCTCGGCTCGCAGTTCTCTAGTCAACGCATTGGCTCCCCTACTTTTACTAAGTTCGTATTACAGACTAGACATTACATCCCGTGCAACGGCTAAAGTTTGCTCAATATCTTCTTCAGTGTGAGCAAAAGACGTAAACCCAGCTTCAAATTGAGAAGGTGCTAAGTAAATGCCACGCTCTAACATACCCCGATGGAAGCGTCCGAATTTAGCTGTATCAGACTTTTTCGCGTCTTCGTAGTTATTAACTGGGCCAGAGGTAAAGAATAATCCAAACATCGCGCTGATTTGACCACCGCAAGCCGCATGACCAGTTTCTTTGGCAATTTGCAGCAAACCATCTGCTAGCTTTTTAGTAATCCGGTCAAGATACTCATAAGTACCTGGCTTTTGCAGCAATTCTAAAGTCTTAATACCAGCAGTCATCGCCAAAGGATTACCAGAAAGAGTCCCAGCTTGATATACGGGGCCTGCGGGCGCAACCATTGACATAATATCTCGGCGACCGCCATAAGCTCCTACTGGCAAACCACCACCAATCACCTTACCCAAGGTCGTTAAATCGGGAGTCACACCAAATTTTTCTTGAGCGCCACCGTAAGCAATGCGGAAGCCTGTCATCACCTCGTCAAATACCAATAACGCTCCATGCTCGTGAGTCAGTTCCCGTAATCCTTCTAAAAATCCAGCGTCAGGTACAATAAACCCAGCATTGCCGACAACTGGCTCAAGAATGACACCAGCAATCTCGTCGCGGTTTTCTTCAAACAAGGCTTTGACGGATTCTAGGTCATTGAAAGGCGCGGTTAGAGTGGCGCTAGTTGCCGCTTTGGGAACTCCTGGTGAGTCTGGCAAGCCAAGTGTGGCAACACCAGAGCCTGCTTTCACTAGAAACGTATCGGCGTGTCCGTGGTAGCAGCCTTCAAACTTGATAATTTTATCTCGTTTTGTGAAAGCCCGCATCAGCCGCAAAACTCCCATACAGGCTTCAGTTCCAGAGTTGACAAATCTGACCATTTCAATGCTAGGAACGGCATCAATAACCATTTCTGCCAAAACATTTTCTAATACTGAGGGAGCGCCGAAACTCGTGCCTTTTTCTAAAGCTTCATGCAAGGCTGCAATTACTTCTGGATGAGCATGACCGCAAATAGCTGGGCCCCAAGTACCTACATAGTCTATGTATTGATTGCCATCTACATCCCAAATATATGCGCCTTTTACACGATCAAAAACGATGGGTTGTCCACCCACAGATTTAAAGGCACGAACCGGAGAACTGACTCCTCCGGGCATGAGGTTTTGAGCAGCAGCGAAGACTTCTTGTGATTTTGTTGTTTTAATTGTGGTATTTACCAAGGTTCTCTCCTAACAGTGGGCAATAAAAAGCTCTATCTTAGGATAGTGTCAAAAATTACTTAGAATTTCTATCCTATATAAATAGCTGAACCAAAAAATAATAATATGTTATACAACTCGAATAAAGACTTGCCTCTAGATATTCAAACTCGATTATCTGAAGCATACCAGGATCTTTACCGAGCAGCTTTTAATTCGGCGATCCATTGGTATGGTGAAGCCTCAAAAGCTCACAAAGTCGCTTTGAGTGCTGTAAAGATGCAGTCTGCTATGGAACGGAATGTTCTTGTTTAGAGGTAAATAAGATAGTTAAATTCAAAAAATATGCCAGCGGCCCTATTCAGAATGGTATCGTGAATCCATGAATTATTCTTATTAGAGCAAACTAGCTGGTATGTCTTCTAACGATTCACGCTCACTGCATTACGCCATCCCTGTTGAGGAAATTCGCTACGATGAACGGGGTTTAGTGCCTGCAATAGTCCAAGATTATTTGGATGGTACTGTCCTAATGATGGCGTGGATGAATCAGGAGTCATTACAAAAAACTTTAGAAACTGAAGAAACTTGGTTTTGGAGCCGTTCCCGGCAAAAGTTTTGGCACAAGGGGGCGACTTCTGGGCATATTCAAAAAGTGCAGAGTATCCGTTATGACTGTGATAGTGATGCGCTACTCATAGGTGTAGAGCAATTAGGAGATATTGCCTGTCACACTGGAGAACGTAGTTGCTTTCACCAAATAGAAGGAAAAATTGCCCCACCACCAGGGGATACATTGTCGCAATTGTTTCAAATAATATGCGATCGCCGCGATAATCCGACAGAAAGCTCCTACACCTGTAAACTATTCGCAGGTGGCGATAATAAAATTTTGAAAAAGATTGGTGAGGAAACTGCCGAGGTGGTAATGGCTTTTAAGGATGATGAAGCAGATGCGATCGCAGGTGAAGTAGCCGATCTGCTATATCATACTTTGGTTGCCTTAGCTCATCATAAAGTTGATTTGAAATCTGTATATCGCAAGCTCCAAGAACGGCGGCAATAAAAACACTTGATTCACCAGCTTTGCCAATTGCCAGACTAAAATAGCGTTCCCTTTGTTATTGGCTATGACAGGTTAACTTAACCCTGTACCTAAAGGTTGAACCTCTCTGGCTAAACCAATATGTGCCAACGACAATGAGATATGATTAAACTTTACTCCAGCCAAAGCCCACTGAAGTTCAAGTGTCCCTACCCAGAAACGCGCCCTGTCGATGACATCCGGTAACAAAGGATAGTCGCTTTCCATACGGCGCACAATACTTTCTCCGTAATTACCAAGTTGCACGGCGATATCACAAGCTGCATCTCCCAAACCAGCCGTGCCAAAATCAATCAGACCACTAATACTTTCTGAGATCGGGTCAAACAGAATGTGATACACTGGCTTATCGCCGTCGATCAGTACGGGTGTATAGGTGAGGTCAAGTTCACCTGTAACTACGGGCGCAAAAAGTTCGTGTATCCAAGTTTGCTGATGACGCCATAGGTGAGGAAAAAGGGTTTCCTGAACTTGTTCATACAATTGTAACCAATCTTCACGAGAACGCTCTGCACCAGAAGAAGACACCCCAGCATTAACTAAAACTTCATTTGGAATGCTGTGCAATTGCTGATGAAATCTGGCTAATTGGGAGATGATATGCACTTGTGATACATCACTAAGTTTCAGCAAGGTGTTACGAGATAGCGGTTCACCTCTAATAAATCTGTAGCTAGCAAAACCTTCTTCCAGGTGTTCAAAGTGCGGAACTCGCAGTTCAACATAATTTTGCACTACTTCCAACACCTTAGCTTCATGAGAAAGCACCTGTTTTGCCCAGTCATCTTTGGCAAAGCGGCATACAAGCTCATGATTAACAATTACTATATCGTTAACCATTCCATCTTGATTAAAGTCAAGATGCTCAATTGAGATATTGGGATAGACAGTACGAATTTTTTCGAGATACGAGGAAGGAATATTCACAGTAAATCCTAACGCAATCACAACAAACAAAAAATCAAAAATTATCGGACTTTTAGCCCGATCGCAGCGACTTATAATGATTTGTTTGTTGTATCAACGTACCACTGTGATTTAACTCCCTAAAAAATTGTTAAATATAAGCATAATACCATTTTGGTAGTTAATCAGTCAAAATTCGATTGAGGTACTGTAAAATGGCTACAGCGATCGCCACACTCAAAATAAAGCCTAGCCATAAACTATTGGTAACAGTTTGTGGTTGGTCTAATGCCCAGCCACCCAAGGGATGACCAATAAAAGAGCCAACAGCCCAGCACAAAGCATTGATGGAGAAATAAACGCCGCGTTGATTTTCCGGGGCTAACTCAGTGACTAAAGAGGCAGCAGATGGGGTATAGGAGACAATCGCCACAGCAAATATTCCCAATGCCAAAACTACCCAAACTAGATGGTGAGATGGAGCTGTGCCGCTTACCCAAATCACAGCAAAACCAATTGCCCAGAAAATAGCGGAAACAGTGAGCGCCAGTGTGTGTGAGCAGCGTTTTAAAATGCTGGTGACAGGCAACTGACAAATAATTGCGAACACCAGATGCCAAGCAAATAGTCCGCTAATGGTAGTTTCAGTAAATCCCTTGGCAGTACTTTCTACAAAGACAAAGTTTTTGAAGTAAAGCGGCAGGGTGCTGTGGATTTGAGAAATATAAATTGTGAAAAATATATTAACTGCTACGTACACCAGGAAACGCCTATCGCTTAATACTGCTATCCAAGAAGCAATATATGCTGTCTTTTCAGATTCCTTTATCTGCTGTTGTTCGGTTTTACTAATTCCCACATAGACAACTCCAAAAAATACGAGAAAGGAGATGGCATCAATGACAAATAGCCACCGATAACTTCCAATTATCGCAATCAAAAACCCAGCAAGCACAATTCCGATCGCTAACCCAAGATTATCAGCTAGTCGGGCGATTGCAAAAGTTTCGCGGCGATTGTCAATTTGGCTAGCATCAGCAACAACAGATTCAGCCGCCGGCCAATAGAAACCTATCCCTAAGCCGCTAATCAAGCTACCAATTACCAAAATAGTAAAATTATTGGTTGCAGCTAACACTAGAGAACCACTTGCTGAAATCGCCGTGGCAAGCAACAAAGTGCGGCGGCGACCCCAATGTTCAGAATCAGCCAAAGAACCACCTACAATCCTCCCCACAATGCCGGAAATCGAGGCGCTACCGAAGGCTACCCCAACACTGGTTGCAGATAAACCGAGTTGATTGACAAAAAAGATCGGGGCGTAAAACAAGGTAAAGCCTGTGCCGACTTCCGAAAGAAATCTACCAATTGCGAAAATCCAGACTTGGGGATGTATTGAGGGCAGCCACGATGATACAGGAGATTGAGAAGCTAATTTCATGAGGTTAAATGTCATGACTTGATGACATTTTTGTAATTCTTATTATTGGCTGCTATTTTCCTGACTCATTCCACAGGGTTTCCACAGGGATTTTAGCAGTTTTCCACAGACGCTCTACGAGCTAATGAGCTTCTTACTCTCTTGTTGGGGATTATTGATTAACAGTGGAAAGGAAGTTAATGGACTGAGTTCTTGTAAAGTAAAGTAACGAAAAATAGCATCAAACACTGATTATTCCGTTCGCATTTATTTTTTATACACTCGTTTTTAACATTTCGCAGCATTGACAAACCCACCCCCTCTTGGCGCACAATGATTCGGCTTGCTTTTGTAGTTCGTTCAACCGTTGGCATCAAATGTGTAAAATATATTACCAACAGATGTGGGCGCAGATTGGCGGACTCGTGAAAGAGCGTGTGAAGTAGCTCTAAGCCGCTTTACCGCAAGCAACTTGTCCCTCTTGATTATCCTCATAGGAGGAAAATCTCATGAAATCAACGGTTAGCATCTTTACAGAAATTCCCGAAACACTCCACGAATCCTTAAAAAACTACTTAGAAACCCATCCCGATTGGGATGAAAATAGGGTATTAACGGCGGCACTATCATTGTTTTTACTCCAAAATGGAGATAGCGATCGCCGCGCTGCCCGAGTCTATCTAGAGACTTTGTTCCACCACTCCACAGTAAAAATGCCCAGCATTGATTCACCCGCAACAGCTAATCTACTAGACACCCCATAGGTACTGGTATGAACGGCGTTACTTTGGATCATGCCTTAATATGGGCACGGCAAACCGTGCCCCATCAATGGAATTTTGATCTAAAGTGATCGGCCATATCGGGGCAATATTACAACAAAAAAGATCAGTAAATTCTGATCCTTAAAAAGGTTTCAATAATTTTTCTTGTTGCCAAAACTAGTTGGTAATAGCGCAAGATTTAGAATTGAGGCAAAATTTGAATATATTGGCTAACCGTTAATACTTGTTGTATAACGGTTTTCTTTTGGATACAAATACCAAACACGTTCATAGAGGCGCACAGATATACGCCTCTATGAACTCCAACCTAAGCAGCGTTGTATTTAACAAAATAGTCTGATGCAAAAATATTTTCCAGCGAACTCTCTCCCCTGTCCACTGACTTAAAAGGATAAATATCTCAAATAACTGCTTGGTCTGTATTTGAGGAAAATTTATCTATTTTAATTGTCTTAATTTGTCTTTTACTAAAGCCAAATAAATTCACTGATGGCTCCCCCAAGAGTCAATAGTCAAGAGTTAAAAAACTCTAGACTATAAACTTAGGATTTGGCTTCCAATTGCTGGGGGTGAGCAGGAGATTCAAACTTATACCCTACGCCACGTACAGTTTGAATTAATGCTGGCTGACTAGCATCAATTTCAATCTTCTTGCGGATTTGACCGATATGGACATCTACAACCCGTTGGTCGCCGACATATTCATAGTCCCATACCTCTTGGATTAGCTCCGCACGCCGCCAAACTCGACCTGGATGACTGGCTAAAAAATGCAACAAATCAAATTCCAGAGCAGTTAAAGGTACTGATTGGTTATTAAGTGCCACCTCCCGTCGCACTGGATCAATCATCAGTTTTTCAAATACCAAGCGTTTCTGCTCGGCAGTAGTGATCACTCGTTGACGCCTTAAAATAGCTCCGACTCTGACTTCTAACTCTCCCAGCCCAAAAGGCTTGGTGAGATAGTCATCAGCACCTTTAGCAAAGCCGCGAATTTTGTCAGCTTCGTCAGCACGGCTAGTCAACATCAGAACAAAAACACCATTACGACTTTGCATCTCTTGGCAGAGGTTAAACCCAGTTACATCTGGTAAATTCACATCTAGAATTACCAAATCAGGGTTAAATTGCTCAAATAGAGTTAAGGCTGTCTTTCCATCTTCGGCAGCCTCTACCTGATAGTTCTGCTTAATCAGAAAGCGTTGGATTAAATTCCGAACTGCAGGATCGTCGTCAACTACAAGAATCTTGGCAGGAGCCATGACCATTTCTTTGCACAAAAATTCGTAAGATTAACATGAGGGTTGCGTAAAAACGCAGTTGCCACTTAGGGACTAACTAAGAATCTACATGGCTACGGTATAAGATTCCTGATTATTCCAAAATAAATACTCTAATCAGGATTGTGGGAAACGAGAACGCTAAACTTATGTTAGCCATAGTATATAGGCGCTCTGACTTTAGCCGCAATAGTTCTTGACACCAAGACACGTTCTTGATCCCAGTTAGGTGGTAACTTAAAACGTTTCAATTTTAAATCGATATGCGGATATATACCACAAGCGATTATTCAGTATAATTAAAAAAAACTCTATTAGGGCACAGTAAGTTGCCAAATTTGAAACAGTAAAGTTGATTTTTTCATAAAAACTATGTGTTTTCAGTACTCCCTGGTCAAATTCTAGATTAGAGCCAGAATTAAGCAACGACATGAGGGTATACACGGAGTTCTGGCGATATGTTAAAGTTACTATAGTTGAAATTACAAAGTCGATTAAACTAAGCCGTGCTACTATCCTGTTAGGGCACAAAATAGGTCGAAACTTTAGTTTCGATTAAAATAAAACCTAAAGCTGTTTTTTATTTGACAAAAGACTGCCGCTGACTGAGGCTGAAGTAACAAACTCCCATGAGCGATCAAAATCCCTACGAAAAACTTGGGGTATCAGAAGAAGCTACCTTCGATGAAATTCAGGATGCTCGTAATCGCCTATTCGAGCAACATAATGGTGATGCCAAGCATTTAGAAGTAATTGAAGCGGCTTACGATGCGATTTTAATGGATCGCTTACGGATGCGCCAGGAAGGTAAAATTAAAGTCCCTGAACGTATCCGGTTTCCAGAGTTGCGAGTGCAATCGCTTCCTAAAGAAAGTCCAACCCCTCGTGAGCAGTCACCTGCATGGCTGCAACGGATGCTGGATAAGCCTTCACCTGCCGATATACTATTACCAGGAGCTTGGTTTCTTGGTTTGAGTTCTATCAGTGTGTTTTACCCAGAGGGAGGCGATCAGGTTTTGCAGTTAGCATTGGTAGTTGGGGTAGGCACCAGTATTTACTTCCTTAATCGCAAGGAAAACAAATTTGGCCGAGCAGTTTTGTTCACCCTGGTCAGTTTAATCATTGGGTTAATTGCTGGGGGACTAGTTGCTAGCTGGCTCTTACCACAAATATCGTTTCTCAATTTGTCATCGAATCAGTTTTCTAGTGTACTAACGTTTATATTGTTGTGGTTGGTTAGTAGTTTTCTACGGTAAACCCTGCCCGCAACTAAGTTTCTATAAAAGAAGACATGGTTTATGTGTGTTCTTCTTAAAATTTGAGAGTCAGGAGTCAGAATAGTTATTCTGGCTCCTATTTTAATTGGCAGCCCGAATACCGATTAATTCAATTTGTTGCAGCTAGAAAGCTTTTCTAGACAAATTGTTTAGGTTTTAAGACTAAATCTACAGCAGTGCTGAAATCCTTAACGATTAAATCGGGGTGGTAAAGTTCCAATTGGGTGCGATCGCGGATGCCAGATTCCACAGCCATCACCTTAATCCCATAATTTTTAGCTGCGGTGATGTCGGCTTCCGTATCTCCCACCATCCAGGTATCAGTAGCCGGGGGCAGTTCTTTTAATGCCCTAGCCATCAACAAGGGCTTATCTTCAATATCACGAGTTTTGACGTAGTCATTACTCAAGCAATAACAACGGTTTTCTGGGAAAAATCTTCCTAAATCGTGTTTTTTGAAGGCATAATCTAGTTCCTCAACTCGGCGCATGGTCATTACTGCCAAATCAATTCCAGCTTGTTGAATTTTTAACAGTGCATCCACAGCACCAGGCGCGAGGGTGTCATAGTCAAAGTAGGGTTCTGTATGCACAGTTTGCCGCCGCAACTGGGCAAATTCTTGGGCTTGGGCTTCGTCTAACCCAGAATTCAAGGCAATTTGTTTTTCGGGAACGCGCGATCGCTTTAACTGCCAAAATTCCGCTTTCGGAAGTTCTTGCACTACTTGATCTGGGCGGCGAGTTTTCTCTAAACAGAATTGATAAGCACGGTAGTACCGATCGGAAACATCAATAATTGGGCCGTCGAAGTCAGTAATAAGTCTTAGCATCGGCGGTAAAAGTTAATTTTTATTAAGTTTATCTCAGATGTATGGCTATTTTTTGAGAGATAAATTTAGTATCAGCATTTTATTGCAGCGTACCGCGTTTGATTTGTTCGCTTTCAATAGCTTCAAATAAGGCGCGAAAGTTACCTTCACCAAAACCTTGAGCTTGGTAACGGCGTTCAATAAACTCAAAGAAAAATGTTGGCTGTTCAAAAATCGGCTGTGTGAAAATTTGCAGTAGTAGCGGTGCGGCGTGTGATGACTCTACGGGACTATATTCTTGCCAGTCTACGAGAATTTCTTGTTGAGCGATCGCTTCTAGTTCTAAAAGTGATAAAGGCAGTCTTGGACGCTGTTTTAGCTGCGAGTAATAGCTTTGGGGAACTGAGAGTAAGGATAAACCACTGGCACGGAATTTAGCGATCGCACTTACAAGATTAGTCGTTCGTAAGGCAATATGTTGAATTCCCGGCCCGCGATTGACATCTAAAAATTCCTGAATTTGGGAATTTTTGGAAGCTGGTTCATTAATTGGCAATTGGACACTGCCATTGTGCGAAACCATCACTTGACTGTGTAAAGCAGAACGATTGGTTTTAATTTTAAAAGCTTGCTGGGGCTGAAAATCTAGGATATTTTCATACCAAGCCACAGCATTTTCCAATTCACCAACTGCCACGTTTAACACTATGTGATCAATGGCGGTAAAAGTGTTGTCATTTGTCATTTGTCTTTTGTCATTGGTGTTAGTTACAAATGACGACGGACAAATGACCAATGACCTTTCGATTAATGTATGAGTTAGTCCACCCCAGGCGGCAATTTTGCCACACTTGAGGAATGCTGTACCCACCTGGCGTTCTTGGGTAGGTTGGAGGATTGTAGCACCGTGTTTTTGAGCTAGTGCGATCGCGCTTTCTACATCTTCTACAGCAAAAGCGACATCTGCCACACCAGGTGGATATTGACGCAAAAACTCAGCTACTGGACTTGTAGGTAACAGTGGTGAAGACAGAAAAAAGCAAACAGCACCACTTTTCACCACTTCTGTACAAGTGTGAAATGAACTAATGCGATCGGTTACTGGTTGAAAACCAAGATGGTGTACAAACCAATCCCGCCATACTTTCGCGTCTTCTACATAGAAATGAACGTGATCAATTTTCATAGATACTGAAAATCCAGCATAACAGCTTATATCTCTGTAAATTTTGCCTTTTTTGCTAAATTTTCAGGTCTTTCCCAGGCAAGAGATATGTAGGCTGACTCCCACTTTAAAAAAACAAATGACTATCAGGCTGAATGTTAATTTCCATTGGCACAGCTTGCGGTTCAGCAGAAAGGGCAAAGAAAATCGCATTGGCAGCAGTTTCAGCACTAAGCATTTTTTTCCGGTCTACTTTTAGGTTGACGTTATCCTAGAAAGGAGAATCTACCCCACCAAAGTAGAATAGCGTGAACTTGATACCAAAACGCTTGAGTTCCTCTGCCATGCATTTGCTGAAACCGACAACACCAAACTTAGAAGCAGAATAAGCTGCTGCCATTCCCATCGAATGCTTGCCCAGAATTCCAACCACGTTACAGATGTGACCAGACTTGCGTTTTTGCATCTCTTCAGCAGCCGCTTGAGTGGTGTAAAAGCTGCCTTTCAAGTTGACATCTAACATCTTGTCTAAATCAGCAGGTTCCAGGCTGTTGTAAGGCTTGAGTATACCGACACCGGCGGCATTTACTAAAATATCGATTTGACCAAACTCAGCGATCGTCTTTTCTATCAAAGTATCTACCTGTTGTGGGTCAGTAATATCGGTGGGAACGCTCAAAACTTGACCTGGTAAATCATTTGCCAATGTTGTTAAACGAACCGCATCTCTGGCAGCCAGTACCAACCGAACTCCAGTAGACGCAAGTTTGTGTGTTAACGCTGAACCAATACCACCAGTAGCACCGACAATAACAACGACTTTATACTGCATTATAATATTTACATTTCTTTATATCTTTTTACATAATACTGAATTACAAGCTCAGGTTGTACGTAAACATTCAGCAAGTATTTACTCGCAGAATAGTGCTGTTACCTCGTATTCTTTGCCATTCGGCTTTAATGTAAATGTGGGAGATGATTTTAGATATTTAAGAAAACTAGAACCTAAGTTTAATTTTTCAATAATTGAATTAGGAGATTCTCCGGTAATTTTCCGTATCTCTGTCCCTAATGTGGACACAGATAATTTATTTTTAGGAGACTTATTTTGTATATCTTGAATAATTTTCAATAATAATTTATCTAATATTTTTCCATTAGAGATTTCCGTCAAATTTTCTTGGTCTTTAATAGATTCAGTAAATGAGTTATCTACAACAGCTATTGATTTGTCTTTTTCTGGTTGATTTAAATTATGTTTAATATTAATCTCGCATCTTTCTTGAAATAAAGTTGCAACATCTACTAAAGTGTTTAATTTAGCATTGATTGATTCTTCTTCAGTTTTAATTAAATCTTGAAGTGAATCAATCACTTTTTCAAAAGATGTAACTTTTGTTGCCATTGGCAAAGAATAATGAGTTGATTTGCCAGTATTCCGGTTGTCTATATGCAAATTTTGTCCTTGTCTACGTACCCAATAGACAATTAATCCTTGATTTTGGAGTTCGTTACAAAGATGGTTTAAAATTCCATCGTTAGAACAGACAAATATTTCTTTCAGTGTTGGATAAGAGCGTAGCCCTGTCAAGGTGACAAATAGCCGGATAATTATCGGAGTGCGATCGCTGTCCAAATGAGCGGACACATGGATACTCAGTTGTTGCATCGGAGGAATATGAAAATGCTGGGTACAATTTTTGAGCGATTTGTCGAAGAAAGTCCGTTGAGTGTGATGATGCGAGGGCTTATGGAAAGAGTCCCTCAGTATGACCCTCGTCATCCACATATCTCGACTGCCAAGCTTTTAACCCAGACAAAAAAGTCACCTTGACAGGGCTAGATAAGAGCGTAATACACAAGCACCGAATGCAATCATTTTTGCATCAGCACTATTTTTACCTTCAGGGACATGGAGAAGTTGATAACCACGATTATATAGTTCAATATCTTGCTTCCCAATACTGGGATTTTTCCAGTTAGCAAATGCAATTTTACCTTGGAGTGAATATTCACAAATGCTGGCTAAAAATAATTCTGAATTAATATCTAATTTTAAGTTTTCTGCATCCAAAATCAGAAGAGATATTCCTGTTTCTAACTTATGGTTAATTTCATTGTTTTGCTGAATTTTCAAGAGTAATTGGCTGAATACAGAAGATTCTAACCAATCAGGCGATAATATCATTTGCAACAGTTCTTCAGCTAATTTAAAATTAAAAGAGCCAAGACCTTTCTCTGTGATTTTTTCTTCTGGCAGGTTTTTTACTAAAGAAAGTTCCGCCGCATCAGTCATAGATAGTTTAGTATGTCCATTGCTGTTAGCTAGCAAGTCCCCTTCCAGGGAATCAGGTAATGCAGTCTCAAGGAATTGTTTGCCACAATTTTTGCAGAGGTAATTCTGCTGGTCATTGCGACGACCATTTTTATAATATGAAGTAGATTCGCACAGAGGACATTTCATCTTATGATTCAGGTGGTCTAGGCAGATACTTTTCTTTAAGTATATAGTATAAAAAAAGACTGTCAATGTCAGTCTGCATTGCCCAACACAGGAAAAACTCAAAACAAGCGGAAATTAAATTTAATCCCTAATTTCCGCAAGACTATCTAGCAACCCTCTGAGTAGCTAGAATTTTAGAAACACTTCAACTAACGCGGGCAAAAACGTAGTCACGGGTGCGAGAATCCACAGGGTTAGTAAAGATTTTACTTGTAGTACCAAATTCAACCATTTGAGTAATACGATTTTCATTATTATGAAAAAAAGCCGTAAAATCAGATAGGCGAGTAACTTGCTGCATATTGTGAGTAACAATCACAATTGTCAACTCAGAGCGCAAGTTATGGATTAGATGCTCAACTTTCATGCTACCAACAGGATCAAGACCTGAACAAGGTTCATCCATCAACAAAACATTAGGTTTGACTGCTAAAGCACGAGCAATACATAATCTTTGTTGTTGACCACCAGAAAGTTCTAAAGCAGATTTGTGCAGCTTATTTTTGACTTCATCCCAAAGTTCGGCAGCTTTGATGGCAGATTCAACGATTCCATCTAATTCTACTTTCGGATGCCATCCAACTAATTTCACTCCATAAGCAACGTTATCGTAAACGCTCATGGGAAAAAGATTCGGCTTGGGAAAAACCATACTGACTTGGCGGCGTAAACGATTGATGTTGACACGACGCTCATAAATACTCTGCCCAAAAAATTCTACTTTTCCTTCAACCTTCACATCTCCTTCTAATTCACTCATGCGATTTAACGATTTAAGAAAAGTAGACTTGCCACAACCACTAGAACCAATAATTGCCGTGACTTGGTTTTGGTAAATATCCATTGACACGCCTTCAACTATCTTTTGAGCGTCGTAAGAGAAGCTGAAGTTTTTGACTCTGATGGCTGGAATTAGTTTACTCATATTCCTAAAACGTGTGAAACAAAACTTGATTCAGTAAAACAGTACAAATCAGCAACGCTGTTTCACTATGTTAATCTGAAAAGTAGATGTTCATATAAATTACATAGTTACGTAGTAGCCATGCAGCAAATAAACAGTTACTATATTTTTATATAAGGTTGTGTCCCAAAATTCATTTTTTACAACCTTTCTCTACTCATTTTACTTACATTGACTAATAACTTTGGATTAAGAGAGAAAGTAGAAAATTTTTTACCCTTACTTATCCTGTCTTTATGCCTTAAGCTTTCTGAACAAATTCATAAAAAGATTATCGGTAAAGATCAAGGGTATTTTAAAAAGCAAAGTTTTATCTCATTTTTGTAGTTGTTATATATACTTTGTAAGCCTGCTTTATTTGATCGTTACATTAGTATATCCTCATTAAAAACATTAGTTGTTAAAATCAATGCCTCACGACTCTTAAATCTATGTTTTAATCGCATTGGTACATTGTCATTTATAGTTTAGATTTAACTTTATAGAATTATTGAAAATATTTTAAAAAGAGCTAAGTGGATATTTTTATCGTTCAATATAGTTACTACAATATTAACTTTAGTATGTCGATAAGAATCTTGTATTTAGCTAGGATAACTTATTGAATTGAAGTTTTGTGCTTTTTTATTAAAAAGAATTGTATAACAATATGTAAAATTTAATAACTATTTATAGTTTTTGGAAGGTATGTCTGGGTTAAAGTAAGTCTCCGAACTGGCAAAATCTGATAGGTAAATACAGGTAAGGCAAACTTTCTCTACAGTGTACCAGTTTAAGGTAGGGAATATGGGTTGAAAATGCTTCTAGAGTTTATGTTTTAAGTTTTTGTTATATCTTCAACACTACAGACTCACTAAGAGGATGTTTGAAAAGTCCTCTTGTTGGTAGCAAAACGTTCTAGATCCCCCTAAATCCCCCTTAAAAAGGGGGACTTTAATTCCGGTTCCCCCCTTTTTAAGGGGGGTTAGGGGGGATCAACAAGCACCTAAAATTACAGCTAGCTACTTTTCAAACAACCTCTAAATACCTAAAAACTCTAATAATTATTAAATTTACTACAAAAATAAAAAATAAAGCGCTTGCTATCGACAAGCGCTTTTTCTCAACTTTTAAATGATTATCATTCTTAGCTAAACTTCTTCTATTTTCGCAAAACGCGTTGGCTTTGCCCGTCGTAGGCATCGCCTGAAGGAGTGACAAGCATCCGGGAAACCAGATATAGCAAGTTTTTTACTTTTATAGAAAATATTCTTATCCAAAACGACCATTCACATAGTCTGCTGTCTGTTGCTTTGAGGGGTGATTAAAAATCTTTTTTGTCTGATCAAATTCTATCAATTCACCTAAATACATAAACGCCGTGTAATCAGAAACACGAGCTGCCTGCTGCATATTGTGAGTCACAATCAAAATCGTCACCGTTTCTTTCAATTGATTAATTAACTCTTCAATGCTGGCGGTAGCTATCGGGTCTAAGGCTGATGTTGGCTCATCAAATAGAACAATTTCAGGGTCAGTCGCCAAAGCGCGGGCGATGCACAACCTCTGCTGTTGACCACCAGAAAGGTTAAAAGCTAAGTCATTTAGGCGATCTTTTACTTCATTCCACAAAGCTGCATCATGCAAAGCTTTCTCTACTTTCTCATCAAGGACTGCACGTTTTGATTCACCCCGTACCTTCAGACCATAAGCCACATTTTCATAAATTGACTTAGGAAAAGGATTGGGTCTTTGAAACACCATACTAATCCGCATCCGTACCTCAATTGGGTCAACTTTATTACCGAGGAGGTTTATCCCATCTGGTTTGAGGGTGATTTCCCCTTTATAGCTATTTCCGGGGTAGAGGTCGTGCATTCGATTAAAACAACGTAACAGGGTGGTTTTACCACATCCAGAAGGGCCAATCAGCGCCGTTACTTGTTTGTCACCCACTGACATATTAATGTCTTTGAGAGCGTGAACTGTTCCACCGTAGTAGAAATTCAAGTAATTAACCGAAGCTTTAATCGATTTTTCTAAGGTTGATGATGCAATTTCTACCATTTGATTTTTTTGCGTAAACGATAGCGGATATAAATTGCCACAGCGTTCATGGCCAAAGTAATGGCAATTAGAACAATACCTGCTGCTGCTGCGTTCACCTGAAACTCAGCTTGGGGACGAGATACCCAATCAAACATTTGAATGGGCATAACTGTGAACGGAGCAAGTAACCAAGATAAGGATATATAGGGAAACTGCTCAGTAATTGGTGGTTCTGGTAAGAAGGCTATAAAGGTAAGCGCACCAATGGTAATTAGAGGTGCAGTTTCACCAATAGCTCGTGCTAAGGCAACAATAATACCAGTGAGAATTGTGCCTGTTGAGTAAGGCAGAATATGATCCCAAATCATTTGCCACTTAGAAGCCCCTGCCGCATAAGCAGCTTCACGGATGCTATTTGGTATAGCACGCAGAGCCTCACGGGTAGAAACGATCACCACTGGTAAAACTAATAACGCCAAGGTAAACCCAGCAGTAATAATGCTTCGACCAAGGTTTAATCCATAAACAAACACACCCAAAGCCAAAAGTCCGTAAATAATCGAGGGAACGCCAGCTAAATTGGTGACATTAATTTCGATTAAATCAGACAACCAATTTTTTCGGGCATACTCTTCTAAGTAAATCCCTGAAGCTATACCCATCGGTATAGCTACTAAAGACGTTACAAACATAACCAAAAGCGTTCCCACCCAACCTGAGAGGATGCCCGCTTCTTCTGCCCTACGACTGGGAAACGAAGTCAAAAATTGCCATGAAAGACGTGGGAAACCATCGGTAATTAGATCCAATAATAGTGCCAGCAATGTGACAATGCCAATCAGCATTGACAACAGTCCTATAACGTTGAAAATATGTTGCGATCGCTTATTGCGGTTAATAGTCTTACGGACTTCTTGAATATTGAGAGTTGTCATATCAATAAATTTCTCGATAGCGCTTGATGAGAAAATAACCAATGATGTTGAAGACTAAAGTCATTAGCACTAACGTGAGTCCAACTGCAAAGATAGTCTGATATTCCAGGCTGCCATGAGGCAGGTCACCGAGACTTACCGATACAATGTAGGCTGTCATTGTAGCGGCTGGTTCCATCGGGTTAAGGGTCAGGTTTGGTTGGCCACCCGCAGCAATAGCTACTATCATCGTTTCACCGATCGCACGAGAAATTCCCAAAATGTAAGCGGCAGAAATACCAGAAATAGAAGCTGGTAATATAACTCGCAAAGCTGTCTGGAAGCGGGTAGCCCCCATTGCATAAGAAGCCTCGCGTAAATGTGCGGGTACTGTACGCATGGCATCTTCGCTCAGGGAACTGACATAAGGAATAATCATAATACCGATGACTAGCCCCGCACTTAACATATTAAAACCAGGTAAATCTGGCAGAATTACCTGCAATAGGGGTGTGATAAATAAGAGGGCAAAATAACCGTAAACTACTGTAGGGATACCCGCCAGCAATTCTAAAGCTGGCTTGACAATTTCCCGAACGATGGGTAAAGCAAATTCACTCAGGTAAATAGCAATAATCGTACCTAGCGGTACTGCTACTAATAAAGCAACTAATGTAGTAACTAATGTTCCTGTTACCAACGGTAAAATTCCGTAATGCTTATCGTCAAATAAAGGTGTCCACTGTGTATCTGTAAGGAATTCCCATAAAGATACTTTTTGAAAAAATATTATAGACTCGTAAACTAAAATACCGAGAATGGCTATTGTAGTTGCCACAGAAGAGAGTGCTGCTAGAAATAAGACAGACTCAATAGCCCGTTCTTGCAAATCACGCGCTAGCTTTCGAGAAATTTGAGTTTGTTTTGCACTACTCATGCTGAAATGCGATCGCTCCTGAGATGATGAATTTAAATAGACAAAGAGAGGTGGTACACCTCCCTTTGATAAATTGCAGATTTTGAACTAATTCAAAATTCACAATTAGGCTTATTCTCTAGCTTCACGGCTTAATAATTCTTCAATCTTCAGTCCAACTGATTCTTGACCACCAAAAATAGTGCCATATCTCTTCTTATTGAAGTGATTCTGAGCGGTAGTGTATGCTGATGCTGGCAGGGCAATGTATTTTACTTCTTGAGAAAATTTAGCTGCATTCTGCAAGTAAAATTGCACAAACTGCTTTACTTCTGGTTTGTCAATAGACTTGGAACTGACATAGATAAAAATGGGGCGAGATAGTGGATTGTAAGAGCCATTTTTAACTGTTGCTTCTGAGGGCAATACGCCGTTGATTGGCACTGCCTTCAATTTATTTTTGTTTTCTGCATAATAGGCATAACCGAAGTAACCAAGGGCGTTCTTATTACGGCTAACACCTTGTACAAGTACGTTGTCATCTTCGCTTGCAGTAAAGTCACCCCGGCTAGACTTCGATTTGCCAACAACAGCCTCAGTAAAGTAGTCGAAAGTTCCAGAGTTTGCACCAGGGCCAAACAATTTCAGAGGTGCATTGGGGAATCCATTACGAACCTGATTCCAGTTATTGACCTTACCTTGTGCTCCAGGCTCCCAAATTTTCTTCAATTCGGCAACTGTGAGATTTTTCGCCCAGGAGTTTTGGGGGTGAACTACTACTGTTAAAGCATCATAAGCTACTGGTAGTTCGACATAACGAATGCCAGCAGCTTTGCAAGCATCGATTTCTTTTTGTAGGATGGGACGAGATGCACCAGAGATATCTGTCTCGCCACGACAGAACTTTTTGAAGCCGCCGCCAGTACCAGAAACGCCTACTGTAACTCTAACTTTGCCTCTTTGCGCCTTTTGAAAGTCTTCTGCTGCTGCTTCCGTAATTGGGAAAACGGTGCTAGAACCATCAACCGTAACTGTGCTGACGCTTTGGGAATGAACCGCAGATATTGATATACCAAAGGAGGCGGCTACCAATGAGACTATACCTAATACTGTCAGGCTATTAAGCTTAAAGTTCATCTTGTTCATAAAAAGATTACTAGTTGATTGGACATTAAATTTCCGCTAATTCGCCTCAAAAAATAACTATTTTTCAAGTTAAAAATCTAGTGAATAACCCGGTTGTCCATAGTCAAGAATATAACCTTGGCAGTTAGTGAATAAGTTAATCAAAGGTTAATTAAAAGTTAATTATAGATTAATTAAAATTGATAAATTTCTTAGCCAAAATAATAGTAGTACGGAGCTATCTAAATAGCAATTATCAATGTATTAAATTTATAAAATATTCAAACTGTTACTATGGAGCGAACAGGAATTAAAAATTTATAATTTATAAGATAAGGCAGCTATCGCTAGAGTAAATAATTATGAGTTAAAACGTTATTTTTGGCGATAAAACCCAATTTAAATACTTTTTATACGCTGTTATTTGACCGATTTAAAGCTCCTCTTAAAGGTTATTATGATGAAAATTGACAAGCTATAAAAGTACAAAAACCACTTTTTCCTGCTTATATTTTTTAGTGAATACCCTTTTCTATAGCTAGCTAATATACATACTTTGATATATTTAACCTCGCTAAAATATGCGTTGAAATAAAAACTTACTGCCGTTGTTCGTCTTTTTATGCTTCCTTGCGGCTGCAATACATTACCACAGACATAATTAATAATCAGTAGTCAGTGGTCAGCGAGTGAAAACTACTGACTACTGACTACTAACTAATGAATTAAAAATCTAAAATCGGCCAGTCTGGTTCACGATAATAGCGTGTCATATTGTCGAACTTTCGCAATTCAACGCGATTGATCAAAAATTCTGGCAAATTTAACAGCCATTGTTCATTCAACTGAGAAAGCATCGTGCTAAAACTTGTGCGGTCTAAGTCAGATGAAACCTCCCCAAAGTAGGCTAATGTAACATGGGCTGTAAAATGATAATGCTGCTCAATACCCAAAGCAATCAACTTGGGATTTTGATAAATTGTTCGCCGAAATTTAATAATTTCCTCGTAGCAGCGTTCATCTTGAGGTACTAAACAAACGGCTATAGCTCTTGGCATCAGTATCAGTCCCAGCATTTGCCATTTAATCGGATGACTCCTATTTGTCATCAATTGTTGATATTGCTGAAACATTCCAGCTAAACAAGAGTGTAACTCCTCGTCAAATTTGGGATTTTTTTCGCAGGCATCAAGATAAGCATTATCCCAAATTAAATCTGCTAAAGTCAGATGAAAGCTCGCAGGAGTTAGAGGCACAATCAAATCACGGTTTACAGGCAACTGTAAAAGTTCCTGTTGGTAAGCCTGTAATTTGGCATAGAAAGCAGAGTTTTGTGATTCTTCTTCTGCCGGCGGGGTAATTAGCGTATAGCCAGGAAAGGACACTGCTTGTCTCAACCCAGAATGCGGCTGAAATTTAGAAGATTCCTGGATATGCTGGACTTGGGATCTGTAGGCTTCTGGCAGCGTCAGCCTTGCTAACCGATTTAAGTAAGTTTGATAGTTGTCGTCCAATCTTCATAGCCTCATGCTCTCACTTGATAGATTTTAGGGAAAATTACCTTGATTAACAGAATGATTTCAAAAGTATTTAATTTTTGGGAGTGGGGAAGAGGCAGGGGAGCAGGGAGCAGGGGGAGATGAGGGAGCAGGGGAGGCAGGGGGAGATGAGGGAGACAAGAAGAATAACTAATGCCCAATGCCCGATGTCCAATGCCCCATTTCCTAATATACGAGGTTAGTCTATGCCAATTTATGTTTACTGGGGTGAGGATGATTTTGCTATGGAAAAGGCGATCGCTATGCTGCGCGATCGCGTTCTCGATCCCGACTGGATAAGTTTTAATTACACTTCATTCACGCCAGATCAAGCTGATGCTGCTATCCAGGGGTTAAATCAGGTCATGACACCCACTTTTGGGGCTGGTGGACGCTTGGTATGGCTGATAAATACTACCTTGTGCCAGCACTGTCCAGAGAATGTTTTAGCGGAACTGGGGCGATCGCTACCAGTCATTCCCGAAAACTCATTTTTATTGCTCACCAGCCGCAATAAGCCAGATGAACGCCTCAAATCCACGAAATTGTTAAAACAATTTGCCACCGAATTCCGAGAATTTCCCCTCATTCCGCCTTGGAAAACCGAATTGCTAGTGCAATCTGTTAATCAAGCAGCTCAGACTGTGGGCGTGAAACTAACTGCCAATACTGCCCACTTATTAGCAGAATCTGTAGGAAATGATACACGTCTTCTTTATAATGAGTTAGAAAAACTGCGGCTATATGCCCAAGGTAGTAACAAACCTTTAGATCCAGATACTGTTACGAAGTTAGTAAGAAATACTACTCAAAATAGTTTACAATTAGCAGCAGCAATTAGAACAGGAGATACAGCTAAAGCTTTGACAACCTTGGCGGATCTGAACAATGCTTCCGAGCCGGGATTACGGATAGTTGCCACGCTGATTGGACAATTTCGCACCTGGCTCTGGGTGAAGATTATGATAGAAAGTGGTGAGCGCAATCAACAAGCGATCGCTATTGCTGCTGATATCGGTAATCCCAAACGGATCTACTTTTTACAGCAAGAAATCAAGCTTCTTTCTGTGCAACAGTTAATTTCTTGCTTACCCCTACTACTGGAGTTAGAAGTCAGTCTCAAGCAAGGAGCATCAGAAATGCTAACACTCCAGACTAAAGTAATTGAACTTTGCCAAGTTTGCCGAGGAAGCTGACAATCAAATATAAAAGCTTGATGAATTGAACAGTTGCTGGAACTTCCAACTCCGAAAATAATTCAAAGTCCTTATAATATCCCTGATGTAGTTCTCTGTCACACACTATATGAAAAAAAATTCTGATTTGTTTCCCCGATATAGCCGAAAACGAATCCTTTCCCAATCATTCTTTTTCGGCGCGATCGCGACTGTGAGTGTAATTTCTAACGCGTTTTCATTGAGTTCAAAAGCTTATGGTCAAACTCCACCACCAATAGTTAACAATACTGAAATCGACAGCTATGCTCAAGCCGTGCTAGCAATGGAGCCAGCTCGCCAAAACGCCTTTGAAGAAATTAAAAAACTTATTGGCAATGGAGAAATTCCCCAGATTGTTTGTAACGATCCTAACAGCATAAGTGGTCTTCCAAAGAAGGCTCAAGATATCGCAGTTAATTACTGTAAGCACGCTCAAGAAATTGTCCAAGTTAATGGGTTGAAATTTGAGCAGTTCAACAAAATTACTATAGAATTACAAAATAACGATATCTTAAAACGGCAGGTTTACAATACCTTATTACGTCTACAAAAAAGTCCTGAATCTCCGTAGTAAAAATGGCCTAAAACCACTTGCATTAAAAGAAGAGATAGTAGGTGTAGTATTGCTTTTTTACCAAACGTTGTGAGTATTGATTCATAAAATACTTGTTTTTGAATATTAGGTTAATGACTAATAATTTATTGCATTTTACAAATGAATTTTATCAAGGAAGAATAAAACGATGAATTTTGAACAAGAAAACGTCTGAACCAGGGCTTTAAAACCACCACTAAAGATGCATATTTAGTGGTATTCAATGAGTGAGTAGCTCTTTTGAATTTCTCACTCATTGATTCTGAATTTTTCGATACCATACTACCATTCAATCATAAGACATATTTGCTTGGCGCTTGGTGTGAATATTTTTCATGTGCTTTTTTACAGTGTTTATGGTGATGTAAAGCTTAGTGGCAATTTCTTTGTAGCTGTAGTTGCTTCTATAGAGAAACCAAATTTCAGCTTCTCGCGGTGTCAGATCAAATTTTTTAACTTCAGTGAGTGCTACATTTTGCACAGATTCATATTGATTTTCTATAGTCACCAATAAACAAGGTACTTCAAACCCATCTAAATCTAGCAGTCTCACCCTAATCCGGAAAATATTTGACTTATCAAGCACAATCTCATCCGACAAAATTAGTAATTTGTCAGAGAACAAATCTCGGTTATTGAACAATGATTCACAAAGCTTCCAGATGGCTGGTGGTACAAAATTTTGGTTGAAGTTGCCTTGATTAAATTTACAACAAAGGCGACGAGCAGATGCATTAGCATGAACTACTTCACCAGTGTGGTTTAAAATTAATATACCGTCTTCTAAACCTTCAATTACTTCTTGTAAAAAATCAGCTCGCTTCGATTCATATAAGTCAATACTTTCTAGCTTTTGTGGTTCAGCTAATGTTTTTAATAATGTCTTGTTTATAGCGATCATAATAAAAACTGTAATGTATAAAATACTGTTTATTAGTTAGCTTTATGGCGTTTGAAAAATGCACTATCTATTTTTTGCATGATTATCTAAATAAATTGGCTGAATATTAAAGATAAATCATGCTAATGGCAGCAACTACAACTGTTGTTAAGACTTTTTCTTTGAAATACTCAATTTGCCATTTATGTAGTTTATTTGGATTAAATTAAATTACATAATTTAAATACAACTCTACAATTGCCTATTTCGGAATTTACTTCCAATCAGCTTTAAATAAGTTATCCCCTCTAGTACCGCAAGGCGAAAGTCAAAATTCAAAATTCAAAAGTATTATGGAATAAGCTATTTATGGATTTTCGATGGTCTGCTTATTTCCGCCTGTACTCTTGATACCGTTAACATGGATTAAAGGAGGAAAAGAGCGGGCTTTTTTAAGGTGAAGCCATTATCTTGCTTATTGAAGCCACTTCTACTAAATAGCGATCGCTCCAAAAGACAACAATTATTCATGCTGAAATAAAAATATACACCTAAGTATTTTGACAATGCAGGTATCCACCAACTACGCTAAATTACAAAGAAAAACTGCTTTTTAGTAATTAGGAAACAATGGGAATTTTGTATAAATTTTGATATTAGGAAAAAGGACAATGCCCCATGCCCCATTTTCTCTAAGTCCGTCCAGCAAGTCTGGCAACTACTGTAGTTAACTCAGCTGCCTCAATAGGTTTAGGTAAATGTAGCTGATAACCTTCTTGTATAGCTCGCATCCGATCCTCTGCCCTAGCATAGGCTGTTAACGCTGCGGCTGGAATATTTCCTCCTAGTTCTGGTGGTTGCGATCGCACTTTGCGGATTAAAGAATAACCATCCTCATCGGGCATAGCGATGTCACTGACTAGAACATCTGGTTTCCACTGTGTAATTACCTGCAATGCCTCTTGAACTGATGCTACAGCCTGAACTTCGGCTTGGCACTGTTCGAGGACTGTAGTGATGAAGTCACGGGTATCGGTTTGGTCATCTACAACCAGTACGCGCACGCCAAGGAGGGATAGGGAGGGAAGAGGAGAGGGCAGGGGGAGAGGCTGCAAGGCTGGGAGGGGAGGACTTTTCAAAAGTGGTAGCTTGACTGTAAACGTTGCTCCTTGCTCTTTACCTGGACTATTTGCGTGGATAGTACCGCCATGTAATTCTACTAAATTACGCACGATCGCTAATCCTAGTCCTAATCCACCATAGGTTCTAGTGCTAGAACTATCAGCTTGACGAAAGCGATCAAAGACATAAGGAAGGAAATCAGGGCTGATACCAATGCCTGTGTCAATTACCTGAATTTGAGCATATTTATCGGTTGTCTGTTGTTTTTCTTGGTCAGTCACTACAGACAATTGCACCTCTACCCGTCCTCCTCTGGGTGTGAATTTGATGGCATTGGATAGCAGATTCCAGATTATTTGTTGCAAGCGCTCGAAATCCCCGGAAACTAAGAATTGAGAATTTCCACCAAGCAAATTGTCCTCTGAGTGCTGACTAGTTTGGGATTTTACTTCTGGAGATTCTATCTTTTCGTGATTGATTTCTAATCCCAAATCTGAATTTTGCGCGAAAGTGACCACGGGGAGTATCCCCGGTGGCGCATTTCGCGTTTCTTTGGAAGGAATCAGGGAAAATCTTAAATCGATTTCTTTAGATTGGGCGGCGAGGCTAACAGTTTCAATAGCTGACTCAATCATCGGAACCAAATGACAAGTACGGACATTAAGGTGTAACTTGCCTCTCATCATCCGCGATATATCCAGTAGGTCTTCAATTAGCTGGGTTTGCAGCTTAACATTGCGCTCAATTGTCTCCGTAGCCCTAGCCATTTGGGTTTCACTAAGCTTGCTTCGTTTCATTAACTGCGCCCAGCCAAGGATGGCATTGAGGGGCGATCGCAATTCGTGAGACAATATTCCCAGAAACTCATCTTTCATGCGGTTAGCTTCTTGCAACTGCTCGGTTTGTTGTTGCAAAGAAGCAATTAAACTAGCTCGTTCCATTGCGATCGCTATTTGGTCGCATACTGCTTGCATCATCCCCTTTTGATTCTCGGTGAAGCTTAACCGAGTGCGACTGCCAAAAGAAAGAGTACCTAGCAAGCGCCCTTGGGCGATCAATGGGTAGGCATAATAAGCAGTAATGCCTAAAGAGCGAATGAATTCTGTGTGTGAGTCAGTGGATTGTTGCACATTCTCTAGAGCTATGGAATGGCGTGAGAGCGCTACATTACCAGAAACCCCTTGACCAAATGCCAACGACTCAATTTCCTTTGCCACCTCTGGAGAAATACCACTGGAAGACCCCAACCGCATTACTTGAGAGTTATGCTCAACCAGATAGTTCAAATAAACTTCTATTCCTATTTGCTCTCTTAGTTTTCGGTAGACGCTATCGATTAGCAGTACTGGTTCCTGGCTTGATAGTAAATCGTTGGCTGTGTCAAATAGTAGCTTTAGCCTTTTGTAACCTAACGAGAGGGCTTTTTCTGCCTGTTTGAGGTTGCTAATCTCTTGGAACACCAAGATACAGGTAGCCGGATGACCGTGTATTGCTGGTAAGGTATCAGCAAATATGAGTAGAGAGCGCACACCAGATGGAGTGTGCCAGTCTACCTCCAATCCATTCAGGCGTTCGCCAAGGGCAACCCGCACTCCTGGCATTTGTTCATTGGGGATGCGATCGCCAGCCGCATCTGTATAATGATAAACTGTGTGATACTCCTCGGCTGGCACACCTTTGGGAAATTCGCCCCCAGCTAATTCGTTAGCAGAGCGATTGGCAAAAGTTACCCGCGCCGTTCCTGGTTCGATAAACAGCAATGGTCTTGGCATCAGATTTAACACATCCTCCAGCCATTTTTGCTGATTCAAGAGTGCTTCCTCTGTTTGTTTGCGCTCCGTAATATCTAAAAATGCACCAACGCTTCCTCTAGTTTTACCCTCTTCATCAAACAAGGGTGCAACATACTCCAACAGATTGACAATTTTTCCATTTTCATGGATAACCTCCAGTTCACAATCTAGAACTTCGGCACCATGAGCAGCAGAATATTGCATTGGGAGTTCTTCTGCTGACAGTTCTCTTCCGTGGCGGTAGACTTTAAAGCTTGTCGGTTTTTCGTCCAAGGGAGCACTGAGGGAGGCATTTGTATCTGGTAATATCCCTAACTGCTTGGCAAAAGCAGGGTTAACCTTGATATTTTGGCATTCTGGATCTTCGGCAATGCCTATTCCAATGGGAATTACCTCCAACAATGTTTGTAACTCAGTAATGCGGCGCTGTAGATCCTTGTTTAGTTGTAAGATTTTTTCCTTAGCCAGTTTTTGTTCGCTGATGTTGCGAGTTACAGTTGCTAAGGCAATTGGCTGACCTGTGTTGTTGTCGGTAACAGTGAAGATATTGTAATCAACTGGTATTGGTTGACCTGTTTGAAGATGCCGAAAGCAGAATTCTCCCTGCCAGCGCCCTTGTAATAGCACAGTCGGCAGTATATATTCTTGAAAATAGGGTTTGTCTTTGGGCATGGCGTAATCTAGTACTGCTTTTTGCCTCACTTCATCAAGGCTTGCAAAGCCTACCAGCTTTTGACCTGCATCATTTATGTAGAGTAATTGACCCTCAAGGGTAGCGATGCCGATAAAATCAGAGCTATTTTCTACCAGCGATACTAATTTTTGCTGTTCTGCTTCGTTAGAATCTACAAAACTTCCCAGTTTAGCTTCCTGAGTTCTAAGTGCTTCCTGGGCAAGATCGCGCTGTTCGCTGAGGCGTTCAATAACCCTGGCACTTTGCCAAATCAAAATCGTAAAAATCACAATCACGATGATCGCAAACAGCGACACTGCAAACGCCGGGCTGTATTTTTCTGCTCGTTGACCTTCAACGATTATCCACCCCAATACAAAAGGTACTGCGATCGCGGCAATTAATAAACGACGAGCAAGTAACCCGCCGTAGGTATCACTTGTAATTACCCTCATTAACCCTTGTTCTGCCCGCGCCCACAGAATTCCTATATTTAGTAAGCTGAACAACATAGCTGTATGTAAAGCCATTGATGTTGTATACGGGGCAAGCCCGTAGAGAGCTTTCACTTTGTAGGCATAGCCCATGAGCGCTTGAAAGGAAATTAAAGTAGCGATCAGTACGATAATCTGAGCATACCAATAACTGCGGTGGTTTTTTGGATGAACCAGAAGTTGTAAGGCGACGCTAACCAGCACAAAGTTCAGTGCTGTGTTCACCCCCATTCGCCCCGGATGCGCTGTCGCCATACTAGTTGGCGAATCACGAAAAATTAGCTCGTCAATACCCAGATTCCAGCCAAACAGATATTGACAGAGTGTGAGCGCAGCAATTGTAGTGACAGCTATTGCACAGACCCTAGAGATTAAAAGAGTGGGAAAGTCGGGGAATAATTTTGTTAGCGCGGCGTAAGCCTTCTCTAAGAGAGTCTTTGCCAATGACATGGCTTGTCTACGAGAGGCTGCGCCAACGCTTAAAGCGAGTTCGGGAACGTCATTTTGAATTGTTGAAAACAGCCACAGCGATATACCACACAGCACAAAACACAGCGCTGTGTTGACTTTCATTGTGGCAAGGCTATCAGGGAAGCCGCGCTTAAGAACTTCAATGCCAAAACACCAACCAACTAGTACCAAGCTGCCAACAAAAACAGCGATCACACCTGCGACTTTTGCCACAAGTGAATTTGTAGGGATTTTAAATATATCTTGCAGCCGCAAGCGGTTAATATTTAACATTAAGCGTTCTCTAACCGCATCTATCTAGCGTATTCAACTACGGTTTTTTTACGATTTAATCATCTCTATCTTTCGTATTGTATGTTTCGCATTGACTTACTTCTCATCTATCTTTATGCATATTTTGTGTTGCAGAATTGAGAATTAGAAATCATGTTGGTTAAAAAACCATCTTTGTGAATATTTCAGAATTGCAGGCTACGTTGCTTACCATCATCTTGGAAACGTTGCTCTCCAACACCAACAAGTTCTACAATCACTTCACGTGGTGAAGGTGTCCATTCCCCAACTCTCGCTCCAATTTCCACTATTGTTTGGTTTGCCTCTGTAAATACGCTTATATTTGTTAGCGAGAAATGTTTATCTTGATCGTTTGTGTGCCCATCATCTTCAAATAGCTGATATTCCTTATTACCAGGCCAAATCCGTAATTTCATCTCGTCGAGTGGGGCTTGATCAACATATTGCCTGACAGGTTGCATGGGAACGATCGCACCGCTACGGACATACAATGGCATTCTTTCCAGTGGTGCATGAGCAAGAATGTGAATCGGGCCTTCATAACTCTCACCACTCCACCAATCATACCAAGTGCCAGCAGGTAAGTAGACAGCTCGATGCTCAACTCCAGGGCGATAAATTGGCGCAGCCATCAGCGACGCACCTAGTAATACTTGATCGTAGAGGCTATAAGTTTTCGGATCATTAGGGAAATGGTACAATAATGGTCTTAAAATTGGTGCGCCTGTTGTTACCGCTTCCCAAAAAAGATTATAGATGTAGGGAAGTAATTGGTAGCGTAAATTAATATATTCTCTACAGATATTTTCAACGCGATCGCCAAATACCCAAGGTTCATGACGAGCAGTAGACATGGCCGAGTGACCGCGCATTAATGGGTAGAGCATTCCTACCTGCATCCACCGAGCGAATAATTCACCTGTAGCGTTACCAGCAAACCCGCCAATATCGCAACCTACAAACGCCACGCCCGAAAGTCCCATGTTACAAAGCATCGGCAGAGACATTTCTAAATGCTCCCACAACGATTGGTTATCTCCCATCCATACCGAAGACCAGCGTTGCACACCAGCATAACCCGATCGCGTTAACACAAATGATCGCTCTGAACCTCGATGCCGTTCCAACCCCTCATAACAAGCTTTAGCCATCATCAACCCATACAAATTATGCACTTCCGTATGAGTAGAAGAGGACACAGGAACATTCCCCTCTGCTCCCTGCTCCCTGCTCCCTGCCTCCCCTCCCCCCTGCGGTGCATCAAGCGGAAACCAAATCTTTTCACCTTCATCGCCGAAAGGGCGATCGTTTATGGCAGGTTCATTCATATCATTCCAAATGCCTGCCACCCCAATATCAGTTAGGCTCTTGTGTAAATCAGCCCACCAGTTACACACATCAGGACGTAAAAAGTCAGGAAAAACGGCTTTCTCAGGCCAAACGTAGCCGTGGAACAACGTACCATCAGCTTTCCGCACAAAATAGTCGTTTTCTATTCCTTGGTCAAAAACATCATAATTGCCTTCTGGTTCATACTTCACGCCAGGATCAATGATTGTAACTGTTTTGAAACCATCCTTTGCTAAATCACTAATAAGTTTTGCCGAATTGGAGAAGCGCTGTTTACTCCAAGTAAACACTCGATAACCCTGCATATAGTCAATATCCAAGTGAATAACATCACAAGGAATGCGACGCTGACGAAATTGTTGTGCCAGTTCCCGCACAACGGTTTCTGATTGATAACTCCAGCGACATTGATGATAACCTAGCGCCCATTTCGGCGGTAATGGCATTCTCCCAGTTAGCTGGGTGTAAGTCTCCAAAATTTGGGCAGGTTCGGGGCCATAGATAATGTAATAATCCAATTCACCGCCACGAGTCTCCATCTTCCAAATACCTGGTTGTTCAGCACCAATATCGAACTGACTCCAAAAAGTAGTGTTGAAAAAGATGCCATAGCCTAACTCTGGGCGCAAAGCCATAAAGAATGGAATTGCTTGGTACATTTCATCAGTAAGTGCATCATAATCTAAGGCATCCGTTGTCCAGTTGGTTTTTACCTCGCTGAGTTTATCCAGAAAACCTGTACGTTCACCAAAGCCATAGAAATGTTCGTCGGCGACAATTTCTTTCCACCCTGCAGTTGCGCCCATCCGCCAACCTATACCCATCTCTGCATCTTGGGCGAACGGACGATTATTTTTGTCAAAACAAGCAATGCGACACTTTTCTCGCTGGACGCACACCCGAATCTGTGCTGTTTCAATTTCTACCGTTGCTTCAGTTTCCTGTACTGTAAAAGGTGTTGTTACCCATTCTGCATCATCTAGCGTCACTGCCCAAGAACGGCGGGGCATAAATTGCCCAGTTAGTGCAAAACGCACCCGGATTAAATTGGGAGCAAGTACGCTGATAGTAAGGCGTGAGTTGTCACAGTCGAAATTAATAATATTATTGTCCCACGTTACAGATTTTACGTTGCCGATGGTTGTCCAAGGTTGGTTAGTAGTGGGTAGTTTTCCGAAATATTGCGGCATATCAGTTATTAAGTGGCTCAAAAATTGTCCGCATTCATGATTACAGAGATATTCAGCCTTAAACTCTTTCTTTCGCTAGATGTTGGGTAAAAAATTAGTAGATATTTATTACCAAAAGTGGTTTTTGTAATGCACAAGTTGTTGCTATATAACAGTTCTAAATCATTTGTTCCAGCAGCTAAATTTGGCTTGAGACTCTAAAAAAATATGCAAAACGACTCTGGTAAAACAATTTCTATTTGGATGACAACGGCAGAAGTCCCAGATAAACTCGTGCTTACCGAAAATACTTATGCAGATGTCTGCGTTATTGGTGCTGGGATAGCAGGGATGTCAACTGCCTATATGTTAACCCGTGCAGGTAAATCAGTGATCGTACTGGATGATGGTCTCATTGGTGGTGGTCAAACAGCCAGAACAACAGCACACGTATCGAATGTGCTAAGTTATCGTTACCACGAACTGGAGCAAATGCACGGTAAAGAAGGTGCAAAACATATTGCTCAAAGTCATACAACAGCAATTAACACTATAGAGGCGATCGCTACCCAAGAAAACATTAACTGCGACTTTGAGTGACTTGACGACTATCTTTTTTCCCCTGCCCCCGCCCCCTTACCTCTTTTGATCTGCCGCCTTCAAGTTATTGACTTATTACATTAAATATGATATGTTTTGTTGCTATCAGATAAAAATCAATATATAAACGTGAATATCTCTCCATCTATCAAAAAACCGCGTGTCTCATGGCAGGCGGTTTTCTCACTGCTCATGTTTGTGTTCATGTACCTGCCCATACTAGTACTTAGCTTTTATAGCTTTAATCAATCACCTTACAGTGCAACTTGGCAAGGCTTTACTCTCGATTGGTATCGCAAGTTATTCAGTGACGATCGCATTTTATCAGCTTTGCAAAACAGTATGATAGTTGCTGGTTGTGCAGTCGGGATTTCAGCAGTGCTGGGAACTTTGATGGCGGTTGGGTTGGCGCGTTACCAATTTCCTGGTAAGAAATTGTATCGGGGTGTTGCTTACCTACCATTGATTATTCCCGATATTGCGATCGCAGTCGCTACCCTAGTATGTCTAGCAGCCTTTGCCATCCCTTTGAGTTTATGGACGATAGTTGCAGCCCATATCGTATTTTGTCTTGCTTATGTTGGACTTGTAGTTAGTTCACGGCTTACCAATTTAGATCCTCACTTAGAAGAAGCAGCACTAGATTTAGGTGCTACACCAATGCAAGCTTTCATTGAAGTATTATTACCTCAATTGATGCCTGGGATTGTAGCTGGTTGTCTTTTAGCCTTTGTTCTCAGCTTAGATGACTTTCTCATTGCCAGTTTTACTGCTGGTAGCGGTTCTAACACCTTGCCAATGGAGATTTTTAGCCGCATTAGAACAGGAGTCAAGCCGGATATTAACGCATTAAGTGTAATGTTGATTACAGTATCTGCGATCGCGGCTCTTGTAGCTGAATTAATTCGCCTTTCTGGAGAGAATAAAAGCTGAAAATAAAAATCGCAATTAGTAATAAACATTATGAACCAGTTGGTTCTCCATGAACTTTTTAGGTGAGAAACAAAAGCTATATTAAAAGAGACGTTGCGATGTAACGCCTCTACATCTGTTGTACTGATGTATTCATATTTACTAATATTTTAAAACGCCACAATATTAGGATTTATTTATATTTCTACCTTCCTATGGAAGGAAATTTAAGCACATAAATAAACTTCCGTGTTCGCTTCTCTACATAACTGTTTTCAATTAGATAATATTGGGGCTAACTTTGGAGAAGATGCTATTTTCACCTCATTATGCAAATCTGCCAAAATCCCAATTGCTCAAATCCATTCAACTCTGATAGCAATAGATTTTGCGTGAGTTGCGGACAAAGCAACTTTGGCAAACTTCTAAGAAACCGTTACCGTGTATTGAGACTTCTAGGTGAAGGTGGATTTAGTAGAACCTATGCTACAGAAGATGTAGACAGACTAAACGCGCCTTGCGTCATCAAGCAATTTTTCCCGCAGTTTCAGGGAACAGGACAACGTACCAAAGCAGCGGAGTTTTTCAAAGAAGAGGCTTTTCGGTTGTATGAACTGGGAGAAAATCATACCCAAATTCCCAGATTACTAGCTTATTTTGAACAAGGTGCTAGTTTATATCTCGTACAAGAATTTATTCAAGGAAAAACTCTCTTACAGGAAGTTCAACAACAAATATATAGTGAAAAACAAATTTGGAAACTTTTAACTGATTTATTACCAGTACTGCAATTCATTCATACTCATAATGTCATTCATCGGGATATTAAACCAGAAAATATTATCCGCCGTGCAAGTGATGAAAAACCCGTATTAATTGACTTTGGCGGTGCTAAACAGGTAACACAAACTAGTTTAGGAAGACAAGCGACAGTAATTTATACCCTTGGTTATGCTCCAACAGAACAAATGGCTGGATTTGCTTGTCACGGCAGTGATTTGTATGCTTTAGGTGTAACTTGTGTGCGTCTTTTAACTCGATGTTTGCCATTGCAGGATGCTTCTGGACAGATTACTGATCCTATTTATGATGCCATGAATGCTAAGTGGTTGTGGCGTGAACGTTTACAAGAAAAAGGTATTACTATCAGCGACGACTTAGGAAAAATTTTAGATAAATTATTAAAACATCTAGCGAGTGAAAGATATCAAACAGCAGTAGAAGTTATTAATGATTTGAAGTTTGCAACATTGAACATTGAACCTGTTGCCCTTAAAATTGTTTCGATGTCTCAACCCATATTACCGCCGCTACCACAAAAAGTAATAGTACCATTACCGCCGTTAGAAACCTTTGAATTTGACGTAGTAACAGTAGACACAAGTGGTAGAGAAGTAAACCGCATGAGTTGTAATGCAAACTTCTTTGCCGAAGAATTGGGTAAATCTGTCACATTAGAAATGGTATCGATTCCTGGTGGTACTTACATGATGGGTTCACCAGAGTTTGAAGGAGATGCTGACGAACGCCCTCGACACAAAGTTACCGTCGAACCATTTTTTATGGGCAAGTTTCCCGTAACTCAAGCACAGTGGAGAATAGTAGCCGCTTTACCCAAAGTCAAACAAGCTTTAAATCCCAATCCATCAAAATTCAAAGGTTTAGATAGACCAGTAGAAAATGTATCCTGGCATGAAGCTGTAGAATTCTGTCTTAGAATATCAGAAAAAACTGGGCGCGAATATCGTTTACCGAGTGAAGCTGAATGGGAATATGCTTGTCGGGCTGGAACAACAACATCTTTCCACTTTGGTGAAGCCATTACCTCTGAGTTAGTCAGTTGCACTATCGAACCAAAAAGCAAATTTCGTAAAGAAACAACAAACGTCGGTAGTTTTGAAGTTGCCAACGCCTTTGGATTGTATGATATGCACGGGCTAGTTTGGGAATGGTGCGCTGATTCGTGGCACAACAATTACAGCGACGCACCCTCAGATGGAACAGCCTGGGAAGTTGGCGGTGATATTAATCGCCGAGTGTTACGCGGTGGTTCTTGGAGTTTCAATGCAGAACTGTGTCGCAGCGCTAGCCGTAGCTGGAATGAGTCAGACGGTGGACTGAGGGTTTGTGGCTTTAGAGTAGTATTTTCTGTAGAGGAGATTATTTAGCAATTTAATTCAGCGCTGTATAAATTATGAAAGACAAAATTGAGAAAGGTGACATAGTACTTATAAATAAAACTGGAAAATATTATAATCAAGTGGGTGAAGTTATTGAAGTTGATTACAATATTTTCTTTGTCAAAATAGTGATAGTAAAGTTAGGTAATCAAGAAGAAGCCTTTGAAGAAAAAGATTTACAATTACAAACTAAAAAGCCGAGCCTGAAAGAAGTAATTGCATCAATAGACAAAATTATAGAACAAGTTGATCGGATTTCTCACTTGCCGCCAAAAGAAAAAGTAGAGTTACCCAATCGTCTAAAATATTTTAAATTAGATATTCCTAAATTAGATAAGCATTTAATTCAAAAAAACTTCGACAGTATAAATCAAATACTGGCAGCCGCAAGAGAAGCAGACTCATCAGCCAGCTTTTGGCAGGAAATAGATCCTAATTTGGAGAAAATAAGCTGGTGGATTAGAACAAGCTTGTAAAGCAACAACTTTTCAGTAGGGGCGTACAGCTAGCTGTACGCCCCCTAAAAATGTACAAATAATTTGGAATAATGCAAGTCCCTAATGGGGGAACTGCCGCCTCAAGACTAGCGGCAGCAGCCAATGAGTAGCATTTATAGCCAGAGGTTGGAAACGAGGTTTTAGCATTGGACATAATTAAACGTAACTATATTTTTCTCGTGTTTTATGTTTAATGCCTTATGCCTCATATTTTCTGCTCTATCATAAGCAGTGATCTTTATTTTTACCCATCTACTTAAATTTGTCTTTGTAACTAGACAATTTAAGTTTTGCTATTAACTTAGCTTTTGCTAAATATAAAATTTAAAAAGTATTCTTTTATGTTTTGAGAGTATTTCTTTAGTGGTAATACTTAGCTTTTAAATTAATAAAGAGCATTCTTTCGATAAAATAAACTAAAAATATAAGGGGTATCTATGCGGTTTTCTAAATTTGCAGGGATTCTTGATTGTACAACAGCAGCTTTTATATTAATTGCACCCATAGAGGTAGAAGCTGCAACTTTTAAAGTAATATTCGGAGTCACCAGTATTGATCACGATCACGAGGATATTCTTAGAAATATCGGGCTAACCTTGACAGGCAGTAATCATACAGTCGCACCAATTCCTAGCAATTATTTGGTTGGCTTCAACATCGACTCAGCCACCAACTTCACGTTCAGTGATCAGGGCGGTTTTACTCCGCTTTCAGGTACAATCGAGCAAACTGGTACTGTTACTTTCAATAATCAAATTACTGTTGGTGAGTTTTCAATAGGTTTTGCTCCGGGACGTACTATCAAAGATGCTAGCGGATTTGTTTTAAGAGACACATTTTCTTTAGATACAATTTTGTTTGATTTGAGTCTTTCAGAACCTGTGGCATTTGATGGTAAAAATTTAACTATCCCTGATGTTAAATTGCTGGTTTCTCCAGAGTTTGCCAAAATACTAGGAAACCCGGACTTGACAGGTTTATTTGCTGGAACTGCACGAATTGATGCTCAAGTTGCTGCCGTACCCGAATCTGATAGTGTGCTAGCAGTTTTGGCAGTGGGTGCGGCTCTCTTGGCAACTAGATTTTATCCTCGAAAAATTAAATACACTTGATATCTTGAAGCATGGCTAAATGCTTATCAACCGGTGCAAGGGTATTCGCAGCAATCAGCCCACTGGCGGCGACTGCTGGTAAACCAATACCGGGAAATGTCGAGTCTCCACAGCACATCAGCCCTGGTAGAGGTGTGCCGGGGCCAGGAAACATACCACTTCCAGCCTGAATTGCCGGGCCATAGGAACCCTGGTGACGGCGGAGATAACGCTCGTGCGTTAACGGTGTACCAACAAGCGTGACTTCGCAACGAGAGCGAATATCTGGAATGATCCGTTGTAGCGCTTGCCACATTACTTCTGCACGCGATCGCTTTTGTTCGGCATATTCCTGACTCCTTCTATCCATTCCCTGCCAGATAGCATACGGCTCATTACCAGGTGTATACACATGAATCACGTGCTTACCTGCTGGTGCTAAGGATGGATCGAGAACTGAAGGGATGGAGATCACTACAACATTCTGAGGTGCTGTTATGCCCAATTCCCAGTTATTAACCACGATGTAATGACACCGCAAATTTGATTGTAATCCTTGAGCATCAATGCCCAAATGTAGATGCATAAAGCTATCACACTCAGGTGTCGCCTGTCGTTTGCTGCGGTACTTTTTGGGTATTGCCTTTTCTGGTAGTAACTTCAGTGTGTCCCAAACCGATGCATTAGAAATCACTGCCCGCCGCGCTCGAATTTCGGAGCGATCGCCAAGACGCACACCCACCGCGCGATTACCTTCTACAACCACTTCTTCCACATGAGCGCCTAGAATCAACTTCCCCCCGTGACGCTCTAATCCTTGTACAAGGGTGTCAACTAAAGCACCACTACCACCAATGGGATATTCAAGTATTGCATCTGGGCGATACCAGTCTGCAAACATAAATCCTACCTCTGCTGCACTAGTGCCATCTGCGGGTAATCCAGAAAGTAGGAAACACAGCAAATTCAGCCAGTTTCGGGTAAAAGGATCTTTAACAACCCCATCCATAATCCGGCTGAAGGGGCCCGTCAGCTTAATTATATTCGCCAGATTTTTTGTCAGAGATGGGATAAATGGGCCCACAGTTCTAGCTGCACCAAAATCAAAGCGTAATGCGGCTGGTGGTATGGAAGTTGCTGCACTAGCAAATGGTTCCATAATGCGCTGGAGTTCTTGCCATTCAGTAACAGCATCATCACCACAGAATCTCATCAGCACTTCACAAAATTGCTCGGCACCAACCGACGTATCAAAATCACCTTCTGGTACACAACAACCCCAAGTATCGTAGGTTACGCATGGTAATTCAGAACCAATTGCATCTAACACTTGTCGCAAAGGGTTGGCAGAGGGGCTGTAAGATAGTCCAGAGTAAAGAGACGGGCCCGAGTCGAATTTGAAACCATTGCGCTCAAAAGCATGGGCTGCGCCTCCAGCAATGGAGTGGCTTTCGCAGACTATCACATCAAAGCCATACCGTGCCAAAACAGCAGCACAACTCAAACCGCCAATACCGCTACCAATGACGACTACATCTGTGTTTTGCATATCTCTGATGTTTGCAACAATAAATTAAAACAGTCGGGGAAACTTGGATGATATCATTCGCTCTCCCATCCATAAACCGCTCTAATTAGTTAATATCATCACTAAGGATGGACATAAAACCCTCAGCGCTACGTTGTTTAAATTAAAAATTTGATTCAGACAGACTAATGAGAAGCTTAAACTAGTAACTGAGTTTACTCAAGTCAAAGTAAAACTTCTGACTTAGCACTAGAGACTGGAGACTGGGGACTGCGAAATAGAGACTAGAGAAGGAAGACAAGGAGAAAAATAATAACTCTTCATGACTAACGACTAATGACTAATGACTAACTCATATTGGAGAGAGGAATTTGAAAAATCAGCAATTTGGAAATTGGCAAAGCACAGTTTTAGGAATTGTGTTAGCAACACTAGTGGTTCTGGGACTAAATTCCTTTATCATTATTAACCCAGGACAAGCAGGAGTGATCAGCATCTTGGGTAAAGCGAGAGATGGCGCTTTATTGGAAGGGATTCATGCAAAACCGCCTTTTATCTCAGTGATAGATGTGTATGATTTGACTGTGCAGAAATTTGAAGTTCCAGCAGAGAGTTCTACTAAAGATTTGCAAAATTTATCTGCGAGATTTGCGATCAACTTTCGCCTCGATCCCATCAAGGTAGTTGAAGTTAGAAGGAAACAAGGAACCTTAGCAAATATTGTATCAAAAATCATTGCACCACAGACCCAAGAAGCATTTAAAATTGCAGCTGCTAGAAGAACAGTAGAAGAAGCAATTACTAAAAGAAGTGAGTTGAAAGAAGACTTTGATGAAGCCCTAGGCGATCGCTTAGACAAATATGGGATAATTGTGTTAGATACTAGCGTAGTTGATTTAGCATTCTCACCAGAATTTGCAAGAGCTGTGGAAGAAAAACAAATTGCTGAACAACGAGCGCAAAGAGCCGTTTATGTAGCACGGGAAGCAGAACAAGAAGCACAAGCAGATGTGAATCGCGCTAAAGGTAGGGCAGAAGCTCAAAGACTTTTAGCAGAGACGCTCAAAGCGCAAGGAGGGCAGTTAGTTCTACAAAAAGAAGCAATTGAAGCTTGGAGAACTGGCGGCGCTCAAATGCCCAAAGTCCTTGTTATGGGTGGTGACTCAAAAAACGGTGTCCCCTTCATATTTAACCTTGGAAATGTCCAAAATCAACCGTAAAAAGAGTAGGCATTAGATAATAAAGTCCAGAATTATGGAATTTGCTTTGGCCTCATACAAATTCCATAGCACTTGGACGATTTGCAATCCAAAATCTAAAATCAAAAATAGTATAAGTTGGGCTAGTACCAACTCCAACACAATCGAAAACCCAACAAGTCAATAATCGAAGTTTATGTCAACCCCCAATCCTCAAAATCTCACCGCCGAAGAAGCGAAAAAACTACTGAATAAATTCAACTGCCTAGACATTGCCCCTATCCTCAAGCCATCAGAAAAAGCAGTAATTCGTGACGCCCTAATTTTGATCACCAAGCTTGCTGATTACCAAATTTTAGGAATTTGTGCTGATACAGCAGAAGAAGGAATATTGGCAATGAAGACCTATTCTCTGGCTTTGGGTTATGAACCACCAGACAATTTACTTACACCTGAAGGGCCAGTTTATATAAAATTAAATGGTAAAAATGGCTTGTGCTATCTCGATTCTTATGCTGGACATCATCGTGGCGTATTAGTTTCTTGTCAGTCTTACCACGAAGACGGAATCAACGAAATGTATGGACATCTCCCCTTGGATTTATTTGTATAGAATTCGGCAAATGTAGGTAAAGGATGTGCTTTACCTACTAACTAACGATCAATGAAAAATTACTAGATTTTATGAGTATTATTACACTACAGTCGGTTAAAAAAGACTTTGGCATCAAAGAAGTTTTAAAAGATGCCAGCTTTAGCCTTGATGCTACCGATAAAGTTGGTTTAATTGGTACTAACGGTTCAGGTAAATCAACCCTATTAAAAATGATTGCCGGGTTAGAACCGATTGATAGTGGTCAAATTTTAGTTAACTCTGGTTCTAGAATTATCTACTTACCCCAGCAGCCAGATTTAGATGAAAACCACACAGTTTTAGAGCAAGTTTTCGCCGATAGTGGCGAACACATGGCTTTGGTGCGTGAGTATGAAGAACTCTCAGATAAATTGGCTCACTATCCAGATGATAACCAACTGATGTCTCGCCTTTCTGTGGTGATGCAAAAGATGGATACAAGTGGTGCTTGGGAATTAGAAACTAATGCTAAAATCATTCTCACTAAATTAGGAATTTCTGACTTTGAGGCCAAGATAGGCACTTTGTCTGGAGGCTATCGCAAGCGGATTGCTTTAGCATCAGCGTTGCTAGCAGAACCAGATGCTTTGCTTATGGATGAGCCGACAAACCATCTGGATGCTCTTTCTGTAGAATGGTTACAAAGTTATTTAAATCGCTATCGTGGCGCACTTTTTCTCATCACCCACGATCGCTACTTTCTAGATCGCGTTACCAATCGGATTATTGAAATTGACCGAGGCGACATTTACACCTATACAGGTAACTATTCATATTACCTCGAAAAGAAAGCCTTAGCTGAAGATTCTGCCGTCAGCAGTCAACGTAAACACCAAGGCTTGTTGCGCCGCGAGTTGGAATGGCTCAAAAAAGGGCCGAAAGCTAGAAGTACCAAACAGAAAGCTAGAATTGACCGCGCTCATGCTCTGCGGGATACTGAATTTAAACAAGTTCAGGGTAAAGTTGATATTTCTACAGTTGGTCGTCGCATTGGCAAAAAAGTTATTGAATTAAATAACATTTCTAAAGCCTATGATGGACGTACCCTGATTAATAATTTCACCTACGAATTTAGTCCAGAAGACCGCATTGGCATCATCGGCGCTAACGGTGCTGGTAAATCCACTTTAATGGATATTATTACTGGTCAGATTAAACCAGATTCAGGTGTTGCAGAAATTGGGACTACAATTCACATCGGTTATTTTGACCAGCATTCAGAAGAATTGCTCACAGCTTTAAATGAAAATCAGCGCGTGATTGACTATATCAAAGAAGAAGGTGAATTTATTAAAATTACCGATGGTACTCAAATTACTGCTTCTCAAATGTTAGAGCGGTTTTTGTTTCCTGGTAATCAACAGTATGCCCCAATTAATAAACTTTCGGGTGGTGAAAAACGCCGTTTATTTCTGTTGCGGGTTTTAATGAGTGCGCCCAACGTCTTGATTTTAGATGAACCGACAAATGATTTAGATGTTCAGACATTGGCAGTATTAGAAGATTATTTAGAGGATTTTGTCGGTTGTGTAATTGTAGTTTCTCACGATCGCTACTTTCTCGATCGCACCATCGACACAGTATTTTCCTTTGAAGAAGGCGGTAATCTGAGGCAATATCCAGGTAATTATTCGATTTATCTGGATTATAAGAAGGCTGAGGAGGCACAGCAACAAGCTGCGAACGCTAAGGAAAAGCCTAAAAATGTCGAAGTCCAAAATGGTGCGGCTTCACCCAAGGATGTAGAGAATACCAAGCGGCGTAGGTTATCCAATTGGGAAAAGAAAGAATTTGAGCAGTTGGAAGGTAAAATTGCCAAGTTAGAGGCTGAGAAAGCAGAAACCGAGAAAACACTAGCGAATGTTTCACCGGGGAATTATAGCCAAGTGCAGAAATTGTACGATGAAGTGGAAAAGCTCAAGCAAGCGATCGATGTGGCAACTGAACGTTGGTTAGAATTGGCAGAGATGGAGTCCTAGAGGGTGTTTTAAAAGCCTTGGCGATTAGAAATCGCGGCTACACGAGACTTTACCCACCTCCGTGGGTTCAAAAACCTTGATCTCTAGTAGTCATGAAATTATCACAGAAATTGTCTAGACTGTCGATGAGCGATCGCCAGGGGTTACAGCAGTTTTCTTTTGCATGAAGTACAAAGTCACTGGTTTTGAGGCAGGAGGCAGATCGCGCAGCGTGTCGTAGACAAGGCAGGAGGCAGGAGGAAGAAGAATAATTTGATTTGTGAATCCTTGGTTCTGTACCTCATTTAGTTGCAAAGTGCTGTATCATTGGCAATGAGAACAATAGCTTTACCAATTTTTTTAATATAAACTTCTGTGCCAGTAAGTTGAAAACCTTCTGGCAAAATAACAACTTGGTGAGTGCCATCAGTGCTGAGTTTGGCGGTATTCACGATCTTATTTTTTTCTGTTGCACGATCGGTTTTAAGCAACTTCTTTAGAATACATTTTAATTTATACTTTTGTATATTAATACTAATTGCTCAATATGCCAACTAAAATATGAGTTAATTCAGTTAATTCTTCAGGAACTCGATATAATTTGAGGTCTTCCGTTATCTGTTTTTCTTGGCGGTTGTATATTGCAAATCGCCAATCTTCACCAGTAGTTACAGACCCATAAAGAGATGGTAATTCTGAATTTATCCATTGATCGAGTGCAATCAGTTCAACTGCTAATTGTGTAAATCCTCTACTTAAATCTGCTTGTTTCGCTTCAATCACTAACAAGCCTTTACCTTTATCAATGTAATAATCCAAGCTGCCTTTTAGTTGGTCGCTAACATTAATGGGATACTCGATATTCAATTGGGTTTGAGCAATTTCGCAAACTTCTAGTAATATTGGTGCGATAATTGCTTGCTTGCGTGCATCTTCACTAAGTAGCTTGACACGTCGGAGGTTACGCTCAATGACTCGGTGTAATTCTGCAATTAGCTCAGAGTTAAATTCTGTTTTTGGTAATTGCAACCGTTCACGTTTATAAGAACAGCCAAGTTCAGCAAGAATATCTTCTGGGGAAAACGGAAGTTCAAAATATTTGCTGAATGTATAGCTTTGACTAGGTTGAATGATTCGGGGACGATTCATATAGTAATTTACGTGTGGATGGCATACACCACTCTAGAGTATTTATAGTTTTAGGCAAAGTGCGATCGCCTTTTACAGCTACTCAACCCAATTCTCTAACAACAGCGCTGAATGCCAGGTATCAAATCTACAAACTCTCTCTGGTGTCGATGAGTAAGCGATCGCAATTAGTCATGAAATCATCAGAGAAATTGTCTAGACTGTCGATGAGCGATCGCCAGGGGTTATCTTTGGCAATGAGAACAATAGCGTTACCAATTTTTTTGATATAGACTTCTGTGCCAGTGAGTTTAAAATCTTCAGTTAATTACTAACTTCGGAAAATAAAAGTCATCAGTTTTAATTCTCAGAGCGCTAAAGTTCGAAATATAATAAGACTTTCCAGATGTCATATAAAAGTTAGTAATTTTCCAGCCATCTTCTAGATTTATATCAGGATGTATCTCAATTATTGCCGTACCCCTAATATATCTAAAATAAGCCGCATTAGTATCTCTGGGTCGATTGGTTTAGAAATATGCTGTTGAAATCCAGCCGCTATTGCAAGTTTTTGATTAATCTCTCCAGCATAAGCTGTGAGGGCGATCGCCGGAATTTCTCTGCCCCTGGAAGGTGAGAGCTTTCTAATTTGACGAATTAGTGTATAGCCATCCATATCGGGCATACCAATATCACTGATTAGCAAATCAAATTTTGCTTGCTCCAAAATGCTCAGAGCATCATGTGCTGATTGAGCTTGAGTCACTTGAAAGCCATACTGTTGTAACAAAAACGCAATCACCTCTCGTGAATCTGTGTCATCGTCTACTAGCAGTGCTTGCAATCCATGAAAATTAAAGTCTGAGAAATTATGAGGCACAATATCATTGTGATTCAATTTTGCCGTAGGGATGAGTGGCAGCTTGACTGTAAACGTTGCTCCTTGACTTTCTCCGGGACTCGCTGCCTCAACGGTGCCTCCGTGCAGTTCAACCAAATAACGCACGATCGCCAACCCTAAGCCTAACCCCCCAAATTTTCGGGTTGTTGTACCATCGGCTTGGCGGAAGTAGTCAAAGACGTATGGAAGAAAGTCACCAGAGATCCCCCTACCAGTATCGCTGACAGTGATTTGAGCGTATTCATCAGGATGAGTATCTAATTCTTTTACTGTCTTTAACTGCACCTCGACTTGACCACCCTGTGAGGTAAATTTAATAGCGTTGGTAAGCAGATTCCAAACAACTTGTTGCAGGCGACCAGAATCACCTAACACTTGCCCAACGTTTGGTTCAAATATTGTCTTAATCTGAATAGATTTAGCTTCAGCAGCAAGCCGCACCGTTTCCAGCGCAGCTTTGATGGTAAAAGTTAGACTAACTGGAACTGTTTTTAAGCTCAATTTGCCTTGGAGAATGCGCGACACATCAAGCAAATCTTCGATCAGTTGTGCTTGCAGCTTGGCATTGCGCTCGATCGTTTCTAGTGCATACTGAGTTTTAGCTGCGTCCTGCTGGCTGGTTTGTAAGATTTTTGTCCATCCCAGAATCGGATTTAAAGGCGATCGCAATTCATGAGACAGCACTGCTAAAAATTCATCTTTGATGCGGTTTGCTTGCTGCGCTTGTTCAGTCTGTTCCTGCAAAGAGACCATCAGCCGATTGAGGTGATCGTTCTGCTCTTGCAGTAAAGCTTCTGCACGCTTACGTTCAGTAATATCGGATAGGATAAAAACAGCACCTGTAAGAGTCCCATGCTCATCAAGTACTGGGTCGATAGTTTTGGTAAACCATCTGTCTTGAGACTGAACTTCTAAAACCTGCCGTTGGTGAGTTTCTGTAGCACGGTGAAAGCAAATACCGTCCCCAATTCCCCATTTTACGTTAATCAACTCATAGTAGGTGCGACCTAAAATTTCGCTATAAGGCTTGTAAACGAGTTGCATCATCGCTCGATTACAGCGCAACACTTTGCCTTCTTTGTCTACTAGACATACACCGTCATTCATGGAGTCAAAAGTCGTTTGCCACTCTCGTGCTGAAGATAAAGCTGCTTCCTCTGCCCGTCGAATTCGCAGCAGCGATCGCACTGTGGCCACCAGTTCAATAGGTTCAATAGGTTGTACCAGATAAGCATCAGCACCACTGTCTAAGCCTTCTGCTTTATCCTGACTTTGAACAAAACTTGCCGAAAGGTGTAGCACGGGAATAAAAGCAGTTTCGGGATTTGCCTTAATTTGGCGACAGACTTCAAAGCCTGTAATATCTGGTAGTTTGACATCCAAAATCACCAGAGCAGGTAGATGCTCAACAACTGCCTTTAATCCTGCTGCTCCGGTTGCTGCTTCCACAACCTTAAAGCCTACATTTTGCAAAATCCGGATCACAATGTAACGATTGGCTTCGTTATCATCCACATGGAGAATTGTAACCTGTGGCTCAGACATGAATTCCCCCTGAAACTAGAACAAGTCCGGCTTGGACGAGGGCATCTTGAAGTTGGGTGTTCGCCGTTGCTTGAGAGCCTGTTTCTTTAGAAAGAATAGCGATGCTTTGTTTTGCTAACCAGCTGTCCGCCTCTGCATCCAGTTGGGCAGATGAGTGGATAATTACAGCAATTGACGAAGTGACTGAATTATGCCTCAGCTGTTTGAGTACATCAAACCCGCTCATCTCTGGCATCTCCAAGTCAAGCACGATCGCGGTCGGTTGCTCAGATTGTGCCAACACTAATCCTTCCCGTCCGTTCGCGGCTTCTAAAATACTCAACGGTGTATTTACTAACAACTGCTTCACCAAATATCGATAGGCGGGGTCATCGTCAATTAACAAAATTTTTTGAGGCTTGTTCTGATTAATTAGCGTATTAAGTTTGATTAATAGCTGTAATCTGTCTACGGGCTTAATCAGAAAACCGTTAGCTCCTAGTGCCAGTGCTTGCTTCTCGTTATCAATGATGGTGATAACGACTACAGGGATGGTGCAGGTGGTTTCATCTCCTTTGAGTTCTCGCAGGAACGTCCAGCCGTTTTGCCCTTCTAGCATAATATCTAGCAGAATCGCCGCTGGTCGGACTTGTTGTAATACTTGCCTTGCCTCAGCTAAGGTGCGGGTGGCAATTAATTGATAAATTGACTGCTGAAGGTGGTTTTCGTAAATAAATAGTGTTTCTTGATGATCTTCAACCGCCAGAATAGGCAGCCGAGTTGTCTCAAGTGATATAAGCGGTTGTACTAAGGTGGGAAATTCAGTTGTATATGGGTAGATGAGCGGAATCGATACTGTAAAGGTGGAGCCTTGACCTAGCTTACTTCTAACCGAAATACTACCGCCGAGTAGCTCCGCTAGCTTGTGTGATAACGGCAATCCTAACCCGGTTCCCTTCACCTGCTTTTGCAGAGAAGACTCAATTTGGATAAAATCCTCAAAAATGCGCTCTTGATCGGCGATCGCAATGCCGATCCCCGTATCAGACACAGAGAATGTCACGGTATGACCCCTTTGCACAGCGGTTACACGCACTTCTCCCTGCTCAGTAAATTTGAGTGCATTCGAGACAAAGTTTCTCAGAATTTGCCCGACTTTGCCCTCATCAGTATAAAGCGGAGTTATGCCTTCTGGTTCTTCCACAATCAGCGCAACAGAGGAGCCTTGAACTAATAATGGGCGGAGCATTCCCCGCAGGGTTGCAAACAAGTCACTAACTTCAAAGGAACTAGGACGCACTTCAATTTTTCCAGCTTCCACCTTGGCCAAATCCAGCAGGTCGTTGACCATTTCTGATAATCCACTCGCCGCCTTTTGGATAAATGTCACCTGCTTTTCTTGCTCGGCGGTCAAATCACCATCCATCCGTGCTAGTAGCATCCGAGAAAGCGACAGAATCGAGTTGAGGGGTGTACGAAACTCATGGCTCATGTTCGAGAGAAAACGAGTTTTTAGGTCATTTACCTTTTGCAAGGAACTTGCCTTTTCATCCAGTTCCGCGTAGAGAGCAACCACACCACGATTAGTATCTTCCAGTTCCCGGTTGAGATGGGTCAATTCTTCCTCGCGCTTGCGTAACTCTGCCATTGTCCGCAGTAATTCCTGGTTTTGTCTTTGAATTTCTTCATAGGGATTCTGGGGCGATCGCTCCATCACGGTTTCTCGAATCTGCTGCAATTGCGAATCAGTGAAAGTCGGTGTGCGCTTCGACAATTTTTTGTTCATCACCACCGTTGTTCCCTGTCCCGGGGGCGATTCAATTTCAAAAAAATCCATCAGCTTGCGGCTACCCATGATGCCTAGCCCCGTTCCTGTACTAGAGGTGTAGCGTCCTGCCAAAACGTCTGCCAGATGAGGAATTCCCTTACCCCGATCCTGAATCCGAATCACAAACGTCTGAGGTTCTCCTGCCACAGAAAATTCAACGGTTCCACCTTTGGCATACTGAAAGGCATTACGAGCAATTTCTGAAACTGCCGTTGCCAATCGTGCCTGATCTTGGGCAGTAAAGCCCAATTGCTCTGCAATCTCACGAGTTCGCTGCCGAGCTTGCACAACATCCTGTTCGTACTGGATTTCGAGCGTGAAAATAGTTGTCAAGTCGCTTTACTCCAATTTAAATCAGTTATCAGTTACTGCTGAGACGGCAGGGGGAGCAGGGGGGCAGGGGGAGCAGGGGAGGCAGGGGAGGCAGGGGGAGCATGGGGAGAGGAGTCTGAATAATCGTTTTCAAGCTAAAAATTGGATAATTTAATTTTTGGAGTGCCCTTAACGATTTCTCAACCAAGGTGATGGATTATTAATCATATTTACCAGACCGGATAAAACTTGATTGTAATTTGCATAAACTTCTCGTCCTACTTCTACATTCATGTAGTTGCATTTGACAGCAAATTCAATCCAAGTTTGAGTTTCAGCGGCTTCAGCTTGTCTACGACACGCTCCGCGAACGCAATCATTTAATTTAGCAACAAAAGCTGCTTCATAACGCCGTTTTCTCCATGCTTCAGCAAAATTAGCACAAACAGAGCGTGAGGATCTACGAATTTGATCAGTTAACGAATATCTCTCCTCTACAGGGAACTTTTTTGATAGCTCAAAAATTTTCATTGCTGCTTCAAAGGCAATTTTATAAATCCCCAAATCTCTATGATCTTTTATTGCTTCTTTATTCATTGTTTTGCTTCCCCTGCTTCCCCTGCCTCCCCTGCTTCCCCTGCCTCCCCTGCTTCCCCTGCCCCCTTCCCCTGCCTCCCCTGCCTCCCCTGCTTCCCCTGCCCCCTTCCCCTGCCTCCCCTGCCTCCCCTGCTTCCCCTGCCCCCTTCCCCTGCTTCCCCTGCTTCCCCTGCC
>NZ_JACJQM010000370.1:0-2427 GCF_014696655.1 Nostoc sp. FACHB-888
TGGCGTGGAGTATTTCATTACGGCAGTCAATTGAATAAATCCAGCACTCATGCTTCCATTGCATACCGCAGCAGTAGCCGAATGTTCTGGTGGTTCTCAGGTATACTCTTTCCAGTAAATTCACCTCAACAGGTGGAATTGTTCCACGCCAAGGTGGAGAGAGATACCAGCTTGTTTGAAGTGCGTTAATGTGGTCAATCATGCTCGTCTCCCTAATAGGTAATTAATCGCTTCAACATCAAGAGCGGCAATGCGTTTTTTAATTGATTGTGGTGGGTTGTCAAAAAACTGCTTAAGATGGCATTTCCGAATTTGATAATGTCTGGCAGAGCGTCTTGTAGCTTTGAGCCATCCTCTTTTTACCCATCTTGTAACAGTTGAGAAGTTTAACTGAAGAACTTGAGCAATTTCTTTACAAGAATAGTTATCAAGAGTGGGACGGGCTGAATAACCTAAGCTATTTAACTTCAGATAAATTGCAATTGGTGTGCGTTGATATCCTCGCCTTTTTAGGATTGAAGCTATTTGTTTGATTGTATAGACTTCGGCTTTCTCTTCAATGATTGCGAGTTCTTCATCAGTCCATTTTGTATACATTTGATTACCTCCTTCAATGAAGGGAATGTGTTTTAGGGAAAAGGGGAAAGGAATGAAGAAATTTACCTTTAACCTTTTTCTAGGCGAAGCCCAAGACTACGCCGTGGCTAACTCCGTTCTCTCCAACAGTCGTTGCAATTTATCGCCAGTTAGCTGTTCTAAGGGTTGCTCTAAAAAATATTCATCAAAAATGTATTTACTATCACAAGACACATCCACCATCGACAATGAGCGCACAGCATCATAGACCGAGTTAGAATACTGCTGCTGGACTGAATAACGCCTCTTCACCCACCAGTTACCGTCAGTGCATCCGACTTGCCCCAGTTTCACGCCGTTGTTGTTGTAAATGCCATCACCGAGAATTTCAAACCCGTAATTCTGGCACTCGTTGAAGATATGCGCCATGATTTGGTTTTCGGTCGTGAGGGGTGTTGCTTCTTTCTCCTGCACAGGTAATGAACCGTCTTTGTAGTGAGTGCAGATGAAGCGATCGCAACGCATTAAAGTATTGGCACGAAATATTTCTTTGTCGTTGACCATGACTACCCAGCGTTGGGTTAGGTGGTTGTCGTCGTAGCTAATGCTGGCTACCAGTTTGTCATCAGCGTAATATTCGTGATGGTCAAACGAGATTTCGACTATTCTAAGGGGTTCGGGAGCTACGGCTTGGGCTTGGTCAGCGATGTAGCTGTCGAGTTCGGCTTGGGCGAAGGCTTGGTTGTCGGGGGCAGCAGGGGCGAGTTTCTGAATCTTGCTGGCTTGATATTCCGCGATTGCAGTAATCCACGCATCCTTACAGCGTTTATCGCTTACTTCGACTGTGCAGGCTATTTCGCTGTAGATTTGCTTGAGACGGGCAATAGATTTCAGTTGCAGCTGTTGATAAGTGTAAACGGCGTGAGTCATAATTGGAAGGCTCTTTAAATTTAGGGCAAAAGAAGCGCTTCAGATTCGCAGTCAGGGGCGCTTCTCTTATGTATCTATTATCCGCTAGTTAACTGCGCTTGTCAACTGTGTTAACTAGCTGATATTCTATTGGTATTACTATTTGTTATGGATATGAAGGGGTTAAGAGAAAAAGCAGGGTTAAGAACAGTAGATGTGGCATCAAGGTTAGGAATTGCTGAGTCAACTGTCCGTAACTGGGATATTGGGCGGCACACTCCTAGGCTGCCAATTGAAGACATACCCAAATTTTTGGAAGTTTACCAATGCACTCTTGAAGAAGTTATTGAGGCTGCAAAGGAAAGCAAAAGGAAATTTGACGCTTCCCATAGCTAATGAGGCTTCAACCATTTGGCACTAATAATTAAGCATAAATACTCTATACAGCAGACACATTGGTTTCAAATTGTCGATAAAAAGCTATCTATCCCTAACCTAGAAAACGCTTCGTAAATTAAATCAGTGCTAGGGGTTGACCTTGATGTAAATCTGAAAATAATGAGAAGTAGGAAGCGAAGCCATGCAAAAGCCATTCTCTAAACGCAACAAACCTACTTCCACTGTTTCTGCTGGCTCAGAACCACCAGTTAGCAAAACACAGCAAGATATCTCTTCCCAGAATAATCAGGATGTGGTAATTCTGGACGTTCCTGCTGTTGAAGTTCCAGAATTAACTGAGCAGGAGATTCGCGATCGCCTGCACCTGGAGCGGAAGGTGGAACGGGCGTTTTTTGAGGCAGGTAAGGCACTCTCCGAATTGCGTGATCGCAGACTGTACCGTTGTGTGATTCGTTTCTGGTATGGAGCCGCTAGCAACTAGCGGGGTATAACTAGAGTACATTATGAAAGTCACTTTCATAATGTATAACTGTTCTTTTGATG
>NZ_JACJQM010000371.1:0-2395 GCF_014696655.1 Nostoc sp. FACHB-888
TTGGTCTTCGGAACTTGATGCAGATGAGTACTCTGACAACCCGGAAGCATCACCAGCAGACTCCCATGCTCCAGCCAAAAGTCAGTAGGCTTGCCCCCAACGGGCTTGATTTGGAATTTCCTCACCGAACCTAAACTGATTGATGCGATCGCGGGATTTAGCCCCATTGATGATTCACTGTCGTTATGCCAGCCGATACTGTCTTGTCCGCTCCTATATTGATTGCCAATGACGATGCGAAAGTTATAACCAGCAGTTGCGGTGATTCTGTCGCGTAACTTAGCCAGAGCGTCTGTCCAAGGTAGTGGTTTGAGTAGTACGCTTTTAGAGTAGAGGTAATCACAGCCTTCATCGCCATAAATGCACTCTAGGCGAGGTACAGGCATTGTTTTACCCAGCATCCTGATTTGATTTTGTTGCCATTGCAATTGTTGACAATGTTGGTAGAGTGCGTCAGCTTCAGTAAGAGTGAGAAACTCTGGATAATAGTTGACTGGTAAAACTATGGTAGGTTCATCAAAAAGTGACATCTGTTTCATAAATACTTCCCTTGGGCTATTGCCCGTACAATCTCAAAAGCCCGTTCTTGTGAAATAGCCTGTTCTGGGTTCTTGTAAAATCCAGCGATCGCCGACTTGGGACGAATAATAATTTGCTGCCCTGTTGCGCGTTTGTCCCACACAAAACATGAGATGGTAACGTTATCGGTAGCCCAACGAGTACCCCGTTTGTCTTTCCGAAAGCAGAAGCGTGGCATGATTAGAACAAGTGACGGTGGATATTGCTGTAAGAAATCCGCCCGATCATCACAGGGTTCGAGAAAGCTGGTAAGTAAAAAAGCAGCGACACCCACACGCGCTTTCTGGTACGCATTCTTGATAATTGGTGCAGCAAATTCCGCGTATGGTGGATTAGTACAGATCCAGTCGCATTCTGAAAATTTATCCCAAGACTCGGTTAAAGTTGCGTCGTAGTGATAATCTGCGTCTTTGTGAACGTCAATGTCATTAGTCCAAATTCTTTGGGTGTCTGGCCATGCTCGAAGTAAAGAAGCGATCGCTCCATGTCCTACACAAGGCTCACCAATCACACCAGATAACGGAACATGGCGCAGTAATTCCGTAGTAAACCACGATGGGGACTCATAAAAGTTCAGTGGATGTCGGGTGACAGTCTCGATGACAGTGATTTCTGGTGCTAATAATGGTGCAACAGTCATACTTCATCCTCACTAACTTCAATGTGGCTTAAAGTCTGAAGTTCAACAGCTAATCCACTTAAGAAATTTTGGAGTTCGACTGTTGCCAATTCTTTGGATATCTCTTTTTCTGACGTATAAATAAGTTGCTTGTGATGCCCAAAGTAAACTTCTGTACAAGTTAAGTTTTGCTCTGTGTCAGTTAACAGAGTTAAAGTAAATCTTCCAAGTTTACAAAAGTAATAAGGACGTTTTGGAATCCAAGACTTTCCGGGTTGCCAAGTGATTTGGGGTTTTTTACCAATGTGAACGCTGATAGATTCAAAATCAACGTGGAAAATATTCAGTAAAGGAAGCATTTCGCCACTGTTGTAATGGTCTACAACGTGCTGTCTAATGCCTAGTTCTGCTAAACCTTCAGGAATATCAATGTGAGCTTCAGATAAAATTTTTTCAACTACTGTGACTATGGCTTTCATATCCGTTTAACCATCTTGTAATTTGTAAGAAAATATTTAGGAAGGTGTATTACTCGCGCTTCAATTAAACCCGTGGCAACGAACGTTATTCAGGGAATAAACAATCAGTTTCATATTCGTCATCATCCTCATCTGAACCTTCATCTTTGATAGATTCAAATTCTTCGATTGCAAAAATAGCCATAGCCACACACGCTCTTTCTGCTGGATGTGTAGCTGATTGCATTCGATATGATTCGGGGACTACATAGCCTTGGATCGCGTAGAATTTCTTAGCTAGTTTTTCAATCAATACATCTTTCTGGAAGTAGCCGAGTTCCATATCTTTTCCCCTCAAGGTAGAATTTGCCTTTGTTGTAAAAGTCTTAATTCTTGATTACTGGGCGATCGCTCTACTTGACCGATGACCGATGACCGATGACCGATGACCAATGCCCAATGTCCATCAAGCCGTTACTAAAGATTTTCTAGCGAAAGCACCTGCCTGCCTTAGCGCTGCACCAGGGCTAGGGTGAGCAAAGAACTCTTCTATAGCTTTGGTCAACCCGTCGGCAACAGCCGGATCGTGACAAGCGTAGACATAGATGGGCTGTTGCACACCGTTAACCAATCGCGTTTCTTGGTGATCGCCTAGATGTGGGTAAAACGTGCGAACCCATGTCCCAAGATGTCCCCGATAGTGAGCGCCGCTCAGGGGGACTTTCTTTCCAAGTTCTCT
>NZ_JACJQM010000372.1:0-2360 GCF_014696655.1 Nostoc sp. FACHB-888
TCCCAGTTCCTTCTTACTGCGCTTTAACTGTTTCCAAAGTTCCTTAATTTGCTGATAAGCATCTTCTGGGTCAAGCTTACCATTGCTTTCTAAACTGGTGATTATGCCAACTTTTTGAGCAAATTCTTGCAAATTAGCATTGAAAACTAAGTTTTCTGGTTTAACTTGCCCGTAGTAGCGACCACGAGGGTCAAGGAATTTATTTTTATCTTCCTCATGAGACTGATTCATGACTTCACCTCCCGACTAATAAGTTTTCACTAATAATAATGTCAACCCAGCTTCAACTATCTCCTTAACCGAATGGCTGCTTGGAAATATAGTTAGCGATTGCTAGAATCATGAGCCTTTTTTTAGTATGACTCATAGTCCAAAATCGTCAAATGTAAAGTGAAGAATTTCAGCCATTTAGCTTTGTGGCTGCCAAATGGTCTTGCCATGAAGCTAAAAACAGCTTAAGAGTCTAATCTTATTCACACTGCTGAAGCGTTAAAATATCAACTATCCCAATTCTTCAAGAATTGAAAGATAGTTCAGACACACAATTGCAATCATTGATGAGCTTGTGAAATGCTTACGACAGTAACTGAGCTTTTTAGAAGTGGGGCTTACACCTACGCTAAAATCTGATGTTCCCATTCTGAAACAATGGCAATTGAATAGCTTGAGATTGTTTTTGATTATCAAGGTTAGACAAAGAAATCCCTAGCAATCTGATACTACGATTCTCCAGATCAATCAACTCAAACAGCGCTTTAGCTATCTCGAAAATCGTAGATAGTTCACTGATGGGAGCAAGCATTGTTTTACTGCGGGTTATCTGATGATAGTCAAAGAACTTGACTTTTAACGTTAATGTGCGACCTCGCGTTTCGTGTTGATCTAACCGTTGCTCAACGATTTGGGCAATCTGTTCGAGTTCTTGCAACATCTGACCGACATCGCTTAAGTCCTGTGCAAATGAGGTTTCTGCACCAACTGACTTACGAACTCGATTTGCTTCAACTGGGCGGTCATCTTCTGCTCTGGCAATCTTGTAGTAATAATGACCTGCTTTACCAAAGTGGTGTGTTAGCTCAGTCAGCGATCGTCCCTTCAAATCCGCACCAGTATGAATGCCAAGTGAATGCATCTTCGCCGCCGTTACCTCTCCAATGCCGTGGAACTTTTCAATCGGCAGTTGCTCTACAAAGGTGATCGCTTGCTCTGGTAAAATCACTGTCAACCCATTCGGCTTGTTCTGCCCTGATGCCATTTTTGCAAGAAACTTGTTAATTGACACACCCGCAGTTGCCGTCAATTGAGTTTCCTGGAAAATCGCAGTTTTGATGTGTCTTGCAATCGTAGAAGCGTAGGAAATGTTTTGCTTATTCTCAGTAACGTCCAAATATGCTTCATCTAGTGCAACTCCTTCCACCAAGTCAGTATAGCGTTTAAAAATAGCGTGGATTGCTGTGGAAATCTCTCGGTAAACGTCGAATCTTGGTCTGACAAAGATAAGCCCAGGACATTTTGCAAAAGCTGTTACTGACGGCATCGCGGAATAAATGCCAAACTTCCTCGCTTCATAACTGGCGGCTGCAACTACGCCTCGCTGATTCGGGCTACCACCGACGACTAACGGTTTGCCTCGGTAACTAGGGTTGTCCCTCTGTTCTACCGATGCGTAAAAGGCATCCATATCAACATGAATTATTTTCCTAGTTCTAGCGACAGATTCTTGTCCCAAGGGTAGCTCCACTACAAACAGTCTCGCTTTTCACACCATTTTCAAGCAAATTAAATCCTAAATTAGAAATCCTATAGTACACTAGCACTAGTTTGAGCCAGCTAGAATTCAATTTATTCAACGAAGTGCAAGAACCTCTGTTGCTCAAAAAGCTACTGAAACTAGAGCTAGCAGCTAAACACGCATTATACAAAAATGCACCAGATAACTCATATCGGCTCACCGACTTGGCACTTTATCGCGCTCAACTTCAACGCATTTTATCTTGTACTTTGTATTTTTTAGAGATTCAAATGCCTAAAGGCACTTTGCACAAGATAGGAGTTACCGCCAGACCCATCCAACAACGATTGACAGAAATAGAAACGGATTTACTTATCCCTTATCAAACTGTTGCTATTCAAATACTTGGAACTTGGGCACACAGGGGTAATGTAGAACTATATTTTAAACACCGCTATCATAATTACAATTATCGCATTGGTAGTTTAACTGAATACTTCAAATTTGGTGCTATCGATGCTAACGCTGCCCTATATGAGCTACAACAAATGAAAGATAAAGTACTTTCTCCAGTCGAGATAGACATTCTTAAGGACAACATTAGCTTATCTATTGTTGCTATCTAGCC
>NZ_JACJQM010000373.1:0-2334 GCF_014696655.1 Nostoc sp. FACHB-888
TTGCTTGCTCGTCTCAAAGAAAGTATTTCATGAACGAGTAAGCTTTTTCTACCTCCAAAAAATTTTTAGATTGTACATCATCCTTCTATCCGCCATCGCCTGACTTATGCCATTACTGCGGGAGTGAGCCTTAAAGCTGTAGTCCTTATCCTGCATAGCTTATAGCTTTTCTTAGTGCCATTCCCCTCTTAATCCTTGACGTTCAGAGTTAATACGAACTTGCTCTTCTAGACCCTGTTTGCAGCGTATTAAGTTATTTTGTATAAGACAATTAGCAGTTTCAATAATATTTTCTGTAGAGCGGTAATTTTCGTTAAGTAGTAATCGTTTTGCTTTATACTCTTCTTGGAATTGAAGGATATATCTAGTATCAGCACCTTTAAAATTAAAAACATTTTGGTCATCATCTCCAATAACACAGAGATTAATTTGTACTGACTGTGTTTTATCCTCAGATTGATTTAAGCCAGAAATTGCCTTAATTAAACGATATTCTTTCTCAGTGACATCTTGGTATTCATCAACAAATATATATTCTAATTTTCCTAAAAATTGAATCCGTCGTGCCTGAGTATCTTCATCTGCATCTTCAAATTCTTCGCCTTTTTCAATTAATTCGCAAGCTTCAACCAAAAGCCGATCAAAATTTATTGTTTGAGTTCCTCTGTATTCACCTACCGTCCGTCCCAAAAGTGATAAGGCTAAACCGTGGAAAGTAAAGACCCGAATTCGTGATGCTTGTTCGCCAATCAAATTACGCAACCGCAACCGTAATTCTCTAACTGCATTACGGTTGTAAGCTAAAACAAGAATACGCTTCGGCTCAACTCTCTTAACCTTTACAAGATAAGCAATCCGGTGAACAATAGTTCTTGTTTTACCAGAACCAGGGCCTGCTATCACTGCCATTGTTGGGTCTGAAGCTAGAACGATTTCTTTTTGAACAGGGTTAAGCGGTTCTATAATACGCTTGTAATCTTCTATAAGAACAGGTTCGATAATATCTTCTACAGAAAATTCGTACTTTGAAATAAATTCTTCTTTATTTGTGCCAAAGTAATCACTAACGAATTGCTGACGTTGTTCTGCTGACTTGAGTTTTCCATATTGCACCATATAATGAGTGCGACGAGTTTGTTCATCATAGTGAGCTTTAACTTCATGGTAATGGCTTTTTACTGTGGAAACACTTGCATTTTTTATTACACGGATTTTCAACGACTGTTGAAAGAGATTCAGCCCATCACTTAATCGAATGATTTTTCTCTGGTGCAGCCACAAAAGAATAACTTCTAACTCTTCATTATTCCAGTCAAGTTGAATTTTTTGGGTAACTTCTTTAGCAAGTTTACCTAATTCGTACTTCAGAGGTAATCTCGCCCCTGTTGTATCTTTCAATGCTTGATATAAAACTTCCAATACTGTAGTTGTGAGAATTTTATGCTCAGGTAAATGCTCTGCAACTTCTATTTCTCCTAAGCGAACCACATCACTAGAAATTCTACTTAACTTTAGCCATTTTTGAGCAACCCAACCTTCCAAAATATCTATGATGTTGGATGCTCTGATTTTTTTACTATTGTCTGGGTCAAGTCGAGAAGCAAGTCCACGCAGATTTATTTGTATTTCATTTTCATTACCAAACAACTCATTAAGCACTTTGAGTAATTGGTCTTCTAACTGGCGAATGCGTTCATGATTATTACGGGCATCTCCTCTTACACCCTTAGTAATCACAAGTGTAATTGGTATTTCAAAAGAACAGACTTCAGCCTTTTGCAGTTCACGGATTCTAGCAGTCAGGTCATGTAAGCTAATTCCAGCTTCATCACTGAGGCGGTCGAGGGGGAACGGTTGATCATTGCTATTACAATAAGCTTTCGCAATGTGCATTGCCTGAATCAGCCGCTCAAAGTTATCTGCTTCAAACCGGGATAAATCCTTCATCCGGCTGTATTCCTCAAACTGCTCTATAGACTCAGCAAAGGTATTATGGCTTAGTTCAAATTCGATAAAGCTTGAAAAATTTTCGGCTCGTTCTAATAAACCAAATTTTTCTAAGTAATGCAACCCTGCTTTAATCTTAGTATTTTGCTGCTCTGACTCTTCTCCAAACTCTTCATCAAAGTCGCCCATTTGATAAATTTCATTAGTTGTCACCCAAAACCAATCATCTCTAGCACTACCAAACGTACAGTTACGAATATGTCTGGTCGAGATCAAGACATTTTTTAAATCTTGTTCGGTCAGTAGACCTCTTGCAAAATTACTTTTATGTTATAGTCAAGGGTTTGCATTTTGGAATTGCTAAATTTAACTCATAGTTATAAATTG
>NZ_JACJQM010000374.1:0-2324 GCF_014696655.1 Nostoc sp. FACHB-888
TCCGGTATACCGAATGTTATTGATAAATAGGGCTGGAGCGTGGGTCACTCCGCTGCGTATTCCACTTTCGATATCTTGATTAATGCGATCGAGATATGTCCCTCTTGCGATATCTCGCAGAAATTGAGGAACGTTAAGTCCTAAACGATCAGCGTACTCGGCAAGGTAGCCATTCCCTAACTCTCGTTGATGCTCCAGTAAGATTTCGTACATTTGCCAAAACTGACCTTGTGCCCCTGCTGCTTCTGTCGCTGCTGCTGCCTTTTGAGCCTGAGGGTGGATGTGAGGTTGAGGAAAATGCCGGAATACAAAGCATAGAGAATCTGTTCCAAATAGGGTCGCCTCAAGCTGTCGTTGAATTGCCTTGATTGAGGTATAAAGTTCACCACATTGAGGACATTGATAATCCCCATATTCAACAAGCACAATGCGGGCGTTTAATGATCCTTGTCGATGGTCTTGCTCAGAAGGGGGTACAACTAATTGATTGTGATTGCTAGGTGCATTATCAGGAATAACATCGCTCATTCTAAACCTCTGAAGAAAAGAAATTCGTCGGGTGAGAAGCACTCTGAAATCTCTCCTTCAACCCTGTAATCGTTTGTATGAGTTTAATGTATGAGATTCGCTCAGGATTGTAGTCAATTTAAGGTCTGTATTTTAATCAATAAAATAATTGAGGGTTAGTCAACCTGAGACAGTAGAACGAATCAAACTTAAGTTGGGATTTGGATCAAACTTAGGTTTGATTGCCTGCCTCATCGACTAAAATCCTGCGCTCCAGAGGGGTGACTGGCGATGAGCGTTAACCTAGTCAGAAGTACCATTTTTGCTTTCACAAATTAGCAATTCCTCGTTTCAACGCCATAATGGCTGCCTGGGTGCGATCTTTGACATCTAGCTTGCTTAAAATTCGGTTGACGTGAGTCTTCACCGTACTTTCACTAATCGTTAGAGCCGTGCTAATTTCCTGGTTGCTCATGCCCTGTCCAATTAACTGGAGAACTTCTAGCTCACGATTGCTCAATTCTGGACCAGTCATCCGCTGTACTAGCTTGGCAGCCACGTTGGAGGAAATGTACTGTTGCCCCCTGTTCACGGTACGAATGGCTGTCAATAGTTCCTCTGGCTCAGAGTCCTTTAGTAAATACCCCTTTGCTCCGGCTCGCAATCCTCGATAAATCTCTTCATCAGTGTCATACGTGGTCAGCACAATAATCCGGGCGTTAGGAAACTCACTGCAAATAACTGTAATCGCCGGAACACCTTCCATCTCAGGCATCCGTAAATCCATCAAAGTCACATCAGGCTGTTGTTGTTGAAACACTGCGATCGCCTCATGCCCATTTCGCCCCTGACCCACAATAACGATATCTGGAGCCTTCTCTAACATCCCGATCAAACCCTGACGGACAACAGGATGATCGTCCACAACAAGAACACGAATACAACTGGGCTGACTCATGCTAACTTACTCCCGATCAATAGATACCACGATCTTTGTCCCTTGCCCTAGATTACTTTGAATTGTTAATTCAGCTCTAATGCGCTCAGCCCGTTCTGCCATTCCGATTAGACCAAAGCCATTCCGCATCGCCTGGTTTTCTACCTCAAATCCCTGCCCATCGTCTTTAATTCGCAAGCTGCATTGGGTCGGTTCGTAGATCAGTTCAATGCGAATTTCATCTGCCTTGGCATGTTTGATTGCATTGGTCAGAGCTTCCTGCCCAATCCGAAACAGATTATTTTCCAAATCGTAGGATAGGGAATAGGGTGTACCAATGACTTCGTAGACGACTTGGGTTGCGATCGAGGAGTCCAATTGAGCCGCAAGACGCCTTAAAGCATCCTGTAAGTTACCGTTCTCCAAAAGGTATGGGCGGCGTAGTGCCTCTACTGAACGACGTGCCTCCGCAAGTCCAGAACGGGCTAAGTCGAGGATCTGAGTGAGGAGAGTTTGCGCTTTTTCTGGATCCGCCGTTACCTCATCAAAGGCAGATCGAGCATGAATGATAATGCCTGTGAATGCCTGTGCTAAAGTGTCGTGGATTTCCCGTGCCATGTGGTTGCGCTCTTCTAGAATCGAGGCTGCTTCTGCTTGCTTTTGCAGCGTAATGTCTCGCGCCAACCAAATCACCTGTTCGTGCCGAATCGGGGCAATGCGAGCCGAAAACCAGACTTCTCGTCCAGCTATCCACTGGCATTCAGTGTATTCAACGGTGAGTACTTGTTGGGTTTTCACCACCTGCTGAATATAATTCAGGAATTCATCAGCTTGTTCCTTGGCATAGAGTTGATGCAGTGTTTTACCAATATATTCCTCC
>NZ_JACJQM010000375.1:0-2314 GCF_014696655.1 Nostoc sp. FACHB-888
TTGTAACTTACTAGCAGCAATTTATAACTATGAGTTAAATTTAGCAATTCCAAAATGCAAACCCTTGACTATAACATAAAAGTAATTTTGCAAGAGGTCTAGTATAGCCAGAGCATCATCTTCATGATTAAAACAAGGATAATTGCCCTGGGGAAATATTACCTTTACGTCCGCGATGATACTAGAGCGGGAAATCAATCTAATTAATTAAGATACTCCAAAATATCACTTTTTTGACGGCGAAGAATAGAGAGCGCTTTATGCTCAAGCTGACGGATTCGTTCTCAGGGCTATTTCATTCTAAAAAGTTGTTTGAGTGTGTCTAAACCAAAAGAGCAGAGTCGTTGGGCTTGTGCCATATTTTTAAACATCTGATCGCGGTATAAATTGAGTGTAAAATTGCGAGCGATCGCAAAATTTTGAGGAAGGGGGGTAGTGCGAATTCTAGATTTATCTTCGCCTTGGGTAACATCTCTAACATAGTGGACTTTATTTTCAACACCCCAATATCCTCTAATTCGTTCAGCTAATTCTTGAGCAGTTTTATTTAAAGATGAAATATAATAACGGGTTTCATGAGTTACTTCAATAACATTGTGTGTGAAAACCTGACGTTCTGATTTGACTTTAATCAAAGTGCTAAGTCCTGGCCAAGAGCGAATACCATCAAGATTTTGGCAAATACTGACATGACGCTTTTCAATTCGACCATGCCCTTTGTTTATCTGTTCATAAGTAAATTCTGGTATAAAATTGGCTTTAACATCTTTGAATAGATTAGGTTGATTGCCTTTTAAGGCGGCAACATAATCATTTCCACTATTTATAATCAACTCACAAGTTTTTTTTGAGTATTAATAGCATCAAAGGCAAAAACAACTCCCTTGAGAGCCAGTTTTGAAATCAACTCAGGTAAAGCAATGATATGCATTAGTTTTGGCATCGACTTGAAATGGCTCTAAAATTAAGCCTCGCTCAACAATATAAGAACTAACTAACATAATCGCTGGATGCGAATCGGATTTAGGGTTATCATTTTCAATCAGATATGAACCTTTGAGAACTTTGCCATCTAACCCAACAGTTTCTCCAGTATTTGGTTGTACATTAAAGAATTTGCTCAGACACACGGAATAATCTTCGTAATCCACGTGTAATAAGGCACGACGCACAGTGCTATAAGATGGTAGTCTATTTTTCGGCGGTTGAAAAAGGTCAATCAACGGCTCACGGTAGCTTGAAATCCAGTCTCCAATTGCTAAAAATCCTTTGTTCCCTGCTGCGATCGCCAATGTGAAAAGTGCCAAAGATAATGGTAGATTATGTCTCTGTCCGGCGCGGCGACGGGGGTCTTTTAGACCTGCAAAAGCTTTGATAATTTCGATTTCAGACACGGTAATAGATGCTTGAAGTAGAACTGGCGCTGCATTTTACCATATCGCGTCTACATTTAGAATGAAATAGCCCTGGACTATTTGTATCGGCTGCTAACGTTAGCAATCTGGTTTCAGTTAGCAATGGGAATATAGCCGTTTCTACAATTCCATCAGTATCAGAAATAATCACACCACAACAAGTTCAGACTTTTGAAAAATTGCCAGATCCTTGGATGTTAGAGGATGAAGTCATTCATTGTACCAGTAATCAAGCAGTTATTCTCTCATTCCCTACATTGAGATTGCTGCCTCCAGTTGAAGAAATTTCACCACAACCAAAACGTACTACTCGTTCAAATAAAGCTAACAATGCTGCCAACAAGTCACTGAAAAACAAACAGGCTGATGTAAAGTCTTCAGGCAAACGCAAGCCAGGTAGACCGCGTAAAACTGCTTAATTCGCTTTTTAGTTCTCGTCTGATCACCGAAGAATAAATATCTGAAGGTTCAAAAGTTTAAATGAGGCAATTACTTGCCTCATTTATTATTAATAAGAGAAAGGCTTCGCCATAGCAAAAGTGAAAAAATAATATTGTGAGTGATGCAATGGTACAGCAACTTTTCACTCAAGGTTCTTTATTCGATTTGCAAACAGTAATCGATTATGGGCAGTCAGTTATTAATGTTGCCCAAGAGCTTGCAAAAGTTTTAACAGATAATCGCCCTCTCTCTACAAAAACTGTTTCTTCCCAGATGAATCGCTACTTTTTAGGCACTGCCGCGTCTGGTGCATGGCAATGGAAAGATGCTTACGAAGCTGTGGAAGTAGCGCAAATATTATATCTGCGTCATCTGGGAATTAAGATTTTATCACAACAACCTCAAGTGGTTGTGCAACAATTAGAAGAATTAACAGCCCTCTGCCCGACGCATACTCG
>NZ_JACJQM010000376.1:0-2295 GCF_014696655.1 Nostoc sp. FACHB-888
TGGTTTGAGACACCGCAGGGATTGACAATCGCGCTTTTGAGTACCCCGAAAACAGCGATAGGCTACGCCCCGCCGCAGGCGATCGCCAAAAAGGATGGTTTGACCGCCTGGCTGTCTTATCGGTATACAATGCCGGATTTTAAAGCGTGAACCCCACGATAATCCTTAAGGGATAAGCATAAATATACTATTTAGACAGTCAAGGCCCCCTAATCCCCCTACCCACAGATGATGGTTAAAAACAAGTCGCAAGTGACAAGTCGCAAGTCGCAAGTAAGTTTTGTAACGGGGATTTAGACCCCGCAAACACATACTTGCGGCTTGATAGAAGCCGGGGACTTAAACCCACCGTTTGAAAGTTCTTCACTTGCGACTTGCAACTTGCGACTTGCGACTTAATTAAACGATCGTCTGGCCTAAAAGTTGTGCGATGGCGTAACCGCCCGCTGTAAGCGATCGCGCTTTGAGGTTATCCTTACGGAGCATTCAATATGAAATCTTCTGTAATAAATGCAACATATACTTTGTCGGGTGTTGCGCCTACAGACTGAATAAGACTGTAGACGTCGTTTGCAATCTGTTTACTAGTAACCGAGGGATTGCTGACATTCAGGTAGAGTGTAGTGTTAGGCAAATGCAAATTAACCCGATCAGGAAATAATGAGTTGACATTTAACGCTTGAAAGGTTGTAGCAGTGTCTTCCAATTCAAGTCTTTCCTTTACGCGAGCATTGTCGCCTGACTTGACGTTTTTTAAATCGTAACAAACGATAGCTGTTCTCATAATTTCCCCTATTTAAAAAATGTAACTAAATAGTTAAATGCCTGATGCTATTCAACTGTCACTGCCACCGCTACCATTGCCATTACGCTGCTGCCCTAGTAGGTATTGCCAGATGCGGCGAATTTCAGCTTGGAATACCTCGCGGTCAGAAGAGGCGTTTTGGATGGAATGCATCAAGATATCTGTGAGGCTGTGGATTTCTTCGGTGTTTTGGCGAACTGTTTCCTGGAGTGACAGCTGGTTGGTGGTCACAGTTTCAAGGATGCGCTCGATGCGGTCGAGCCGATCTAGGGTCGCTTCACTCATGCTGCACCCTTCTCTTTGGTAGCTTCTGCCTTATCCAAATATTCTTGAATAGCAATAGCTGCTAGTTGACTCACTGAACGCTTTTCAGCCATAGCAAGACGTTTCAATCTTTCTTTGTCTTCTTCACTGATGATTACGCTCAATGTCGGACTTTTAGCCATTGACCTTATTTATAAACTCTCTTCTGTGATCATACTCTATGAGAACATACTAGGTTAACCTATAGTCTAATTCCACTAGACTATAATAAAAGCTATGCTGACAGGGTTGCAGGTTCGTGTGTGTGTTTTAGACAATTGAATACTAGTACGTCAAGGAGTTCAACATCTTCTTAATTGCCCACACTAAGAAGGGTGTAGGGGGTAGGGTATTCGGTGTAGTGTTAGGGAAATTGAATTTTAGTGCATCAAATAGAACAACATCTTCTTCTTTCCCCACACCCTTTCATCCAGGAATACCAGGGATTTACGCTTAACAAGCGTGCCATTCCACTTACCACCCTGAAGGCTAATTCCCCTTCTTTACCGTTGCCAACTTCATTTGATGGTTACAAATCAAAATCAAGGCTGAATGTTTCCCCACCATAATCTTCTTCTTCCTCCTGTGCAAATGGAGTTGGAGTCCAAGACGTGGGTTGGTTTGACTCAGTATTAATCGGTGGGGAAGCTATATGTTGTGCAGGTAATCCAGCTTTGATGAAAACAAAATAGCAATCAACTATAAAGTAAATCGTGTCCAGGTAACTTTTATCTAGTTTTTGGGATTCTGCAAATATGCGCTCTCGGTAATTATCTTTGAGGCGAACTTTTTCCGGTGCTAAGTCTTTTTTATCTGCCATTGTTATAACTTCACTTTCCAGGTGTACCAGATGTAGTAGTTGGGTTCTTGCTCATAATAGTTTTCGCCATCTCTAAAAGCCCAGAGACATTGGCTTCTACCGGATTGTCCAAGATTTTGAAGCCGTTTTTCTCCAACAGCTTTTTAAATCCTGGTAAGAGGCAGCCTCCACCAATCGCCCAGATTTCATCCCCCTGGTGCTTGGCATCTAGCGTCAGATTCACCACTTTCTTCAAGTATTTTTCATACCAATCTTTTAAGCAAGCGCTGTAAACATCTTTGATATCGATGTCACGGCTATACCTGGTATGCCCCATTTCCAAACAAAATCGGATTTTGGATGGATCTCCGATTTTTCCGCCATTTAA
>NZ_JACJQM010000377.1:0-2288 GCF_014696655.1 Nostoc sp. FACHB-888
AGCGCTTCCGGCTATTATGCAATATAGTTTTCTTCTTGCCCCTCTCCTATCATCCCTTTCAGCTTTTAGGATGTACCTCATAGCTGCCGGAAGTGCTGTATACACAACCAGTACAGAAATTAGATAGTTTGGTCAAATGTTCAGGAATTTCGCCTTTGAAACCTGTATTGATTAAGAATTGACATAGCGAGTGAAGTGTTGAAATTATGTTCCGGATCAGACTGATGCTTGGAAGTGAATATATAAAGAAGAGGATTACATTCCCAGATGATTAACCAAATTACCGCCTTAGAATCCTGTTGGCATATTTCTCCTGGATGGGATAAGGATATGCCTCGACTAGCAGTGGAAATGTTAGAAAAAGTTTTGTTGCCGAGCTCAAACTTGTCAGGTTATTGCCGTGGTGTTGAGTGGTCAGGACAAGAATGGATTTATGCAATTGTTTGCCAGAGTGAAACTCTCTACTTACCTGAGCAAAAATTTCATCCAACAAATGTACTAAAAAAGTCCACTGTTTCCACTCCAGCTTTTAAATTGGGTGACATAGTTGAGGTTGATTTCGGTGAACAGCCAACACGTCGTATTATTCAAGGGATTTTTAGTCTCAAAAATAATTGGCTTTATGGGGTAGAGTGGCGCTCCCCAACTTTAGAAGAAGTGTCTACCCAGAGCAGAACAATATGGCTTGCTGATGTTGATTTAGTCAATGTTAGTGTATGACCAGTTGCCACTAAAGAGCAGCACTAAGTTAACTAACAACTTGGGTTATTAATCTAAATTACTGGTTTTATTAACTACTTTTAATTATTTATCTAGGCATCATAAAAAATAGAAAGCTTTGAGTAGTGCAAGTTTAGAACTTGACAAAGAAATTTAAGTTGTATTTGAGATAATGTTTTAGACAGTTAGGAAATAGCTGGCACTAAGGGTGAGGTTGCTAGAACCTTGAATGATCGCAATTAGTTCAGGACTAGTTTCATTCAGGAATAAGGCTGTACCTGTAGCCAAACCAGTTGGCGCTGCTCCCAAGCTATAGCTCGAGTTGGAGCCAGACAATTGCAGCGTATCTTCGGTGGCATTGAAATCAGCAATTAGAGCGTAGTCGCCCAGTCCCAAAGTACTAGTATTACTATCGCTATAGAAGACACCGACAGTAATACCTAGCACAAACTGATCACTCCCAGCGCCGCCAGTCAAAAGGTCAACTTCAGCAATACCTCTTGTTGCTGTATCTGTTCCTGTAAGTATGTCGCTACCTTCATCTCCAAACAGGCGATCGCTTCCAGTGCCGCCGAAAGCAGAATCATTTCCACGTCCACCATAGAGAAGATCATTACCATCGTCCCCAAACACGGAATCGTCACCATCGCCACCTGTAATGTAGTCAATTCCTGCATTACCACGGATAGCATCATTGGCTGCACCACCCGCTTGTGTATCATTGTTAGCAGTACCCAGAAGATTTAGAGCAACAATAGCCAAATTATTTTTTGTGCTGGCATCGTTGTGCCCAGTAAATTCAGCATTGACTACTGTATTCAAGTTCAGGAGAATACCGTTGGACTGGGTAAAGCTATTGCCTTGGAGTAATTCTGTATAGAGAGTATTGGCATAACCGTGATTACCAGCAAAATTCCACTGTTCAGGTTGGAATAAGTCATTCCAGTTGGCATATACATCCAGGGTAGCCAATCGCTCATCATAGCCTAAAGCTTCACTAGTATGAATAGATACAACACGATTAGCGTCGCTTGCATCTAAGTGATCGCTTGCGGCTTTGTCTTCAAACTCAGGCCCTGCGGGGTCGAGTCCTACTATTTGAGCAAGAGAACGCCCTGTAGATTCACGGTAGGTTGAACCAGTGAATCCAGCAATGTGCGCTCCCAGACTATGCCCGATCAGGTTGGTGTAAGTCGGATCTACGCCATTATTTATTAAGTAGGTAGCCAGCTGATTTCCAACATCGCGTGTTCGGGTGGCGGAAGTGGGATACCACAACGAACTAGCTCCTTCCTCCCAATCTAGGAGAATGATATTAGCATTAGACTCACGCTCTCGGATGGTTTGGGCTATGTTTTCCATCCAATCAGCAGCTTTGTAGTTATTACCTGCATTGCCACCAGTGCTTTGATAACCGTGAATAACGACATAAGTCGGTGCATCAGAACTAATATGCTCAGAACGGTTGATAGAACCGTTACCCCAAACATTAAAGTTGACTTCAACCATCTGAAAAATTCGGTAGTGGAAAATTTTTATTTCTTGAGGCGAAAATTAATGTATTATCC
>NZ_JACJQM010000378.1:0-2286 GCF_014696655.1 Nostoc sp. FACHB-888
AATATTCCCTACAGCGCCATTGTGGATGCCCTACAAAAGTTGGTGCAGCAACTTCTGGGGGAACCGGATGAGCAAGTGCAACAGTGGCGATCGCGTCTGCTGACGGCATTAGGGAGTAACGGACAGATCATCATTGATGTGATTCCCGAAGTAGAACTAATTATCGGCAGGCAGCTACCCGTTCCAGAGGTGGGAGCCACAGAAGCTCAAAATCGTTTTAATCGAGTTTTCCAGCAGTTTATTCGAGTATTTTGTTCCCAAGAACATCCTCTGGTGATCTTTTTAGATGACTTACAGTGGGCGGATTCAGCCACGCTGAAGTTAATCGAACTAATGATGCTTGACGAGCAAACCCAATTTCTATTTCTGATCGGAGCTTATCGAGACTCGGAAGTGAATCCAGCGCATCCACTGGCATTAACGCTGGAGCGATTGAGGAAACAAAGGGCAGTGCTTCAAGAAATCATTCTGGCACCCTTAACGCTCTTGCCGTTGAGTCAGTTGATTGCCGAGACGTTGCATCAAAATACTGACACTGTGCGATCCTTAGCTGAGTTGGTATTGCATAAAACGGAGGGCAATCCTTTCTTCGTTGGTGAATTTTTGAAAATGCTGTATGGCGAAAATCTGTTGACCTTTGATGCCCAACAGTTGAGTTGGCAGTGGAACCTGGCAGAGATTGAAGCTCAAAATATCACGGATAATGTGGTGGAGTTGCTACTGCGTCAGTTGCAGAAATTGCCGTCAGCAACACAACAAATTCTCTCCATCGCCGCTTGTACTGGGGCTGAGTTTGATTTAAAAACGTTGGCAATCGTTTGCGAAAAATCACCGAAAGCAATTTTTCAGGATTTATTAGAAGCAGTACAAGCTGGATTAATTCAACCTTTGTCTGAATTAGACGAAAACTTGTTAGTTCAAGACTACAAGTTTTTGCACGATCGCGTTCAGCAAGCGGCTTATGCTTTGATTGATGAATCGCAGAAACAGGTTGTTCATCTCCAAATCGGTGGCAATTTGCTCGAAAAAACTTCACCAGAGCAACGATCCGAGCGGTTGTTTGAAATCATCGATCATCTCAATCAAGGACTTGAGCTAGTCACTGCTCGATCAGAACGAACTGAAATTGCCAGATTGAATTTAATGGCAGGTCAGAAAGCAAAGGCGGCAACGGCTTATGAAGCAGCTTTTAAGTATTTCACTACAGGGCTTAAACTCCTCAATTCAGAGAGTTGGCTCACTGAGTATGATCTCACCTTAGCGCTGTACTCAGAAGCAGCAGAAGCGGCGTATCTCCAGGATTGCTTTGATGAGATGGAACAGTTGGTAGAAGTGGTACTCGCTCGTGCCAAAACAGTGGTTGACAAAGTGCAAGCTTACGATAGCAGAAATCAAAGATATTTGTCACAAGGCAACCTAAAAGAAGCACTAAAAGCTGGATTGGAAGTATTAAAGCTCTTGGGAGTAGATTTAATAGAAAATCCAAGTCAGGCAGATATTCAATGCGGATTGGAGGAAACGGCTGCACTACTCGCCCAACGAGAAATCGAAGACTTGAGTAATTTACCAGAGATGACTGCACCAGAACCACTGGCGGCTATTTCAATTATATCGAATATGAGTTCTGCTGCATTCATAGCATCACCAGCACTGTGGATACTGATTATATGCAGAATGGTAAATTTATCAATCAACTACGGGAATGCTATCTGGTCACCGCTGTATTATGCTGCCTACGGATTTGCTCTATGTGGAGTTGTTCAAGACATTGAACTCGGCTATAAATTTGGTCAATTGGCTCTTACCTCGGCAGAACGATTGAATACCAAAAGAGGCAAGGCTAGAGCATTACAGGTATTTAGTGAGCATGTTATGCAATGGAAAGTACATCTTAAGGAGCCGATACCACTGCTGGTTGAGGCTTATCAGGAAGGAGTGGAAACCGGAGACTTTGAAATCGCTGGTTATGCTGCATATTACGTGTGCCATAACTCATTTTTTGCTGGAGAGGAACTTACTCAACTGGAACAAAAAACAGTAATTTACAGCAAAGCAATCAATCAAATTAGACAAGAAAGTCCCTCGAATTGGCTGACAATATTGCGGCAGACTATTCTTAATTTGTTAGAGGCTGTTTGAAAAGTCAAAGAAATGGTAAAAAAGCTCTCTCAGTATACGCTGTGAATATATAGTAGACAGCACTGAGAGAGCAACATGAGTAAAGCATACCCCAGCAATCTGACCCGTGCTCAATATGAATTTCTGAGTGACATGATTCCAGAACCA
>NZ_JACJQM010000379.1:0-2278 GCF_014696655.1 Nostoc sp. FACHB-888
TGCGGGTTTTAGCCCAATCTAAAATAGTTTGTGGATAAGAACTAGTGCCAATATATTTACCTTGAATAATTTCTGTTAGACTGTAACCTTTCAGTTCGCTTATCCAATAGTAAATAAATTTGAGGTCTGGGTCTTTTTCCTGAATATTCTTATTTGGGTTATATATGCGAAAAGTATCACTTAAGGGATTAGTAACACCTGATTGCATCTGCCACTGCCAATTATCAATTGCTAAATCTCCATCTACTAAATAGTTCATATAATGTCTAGCGCCATGATGCCAGGAAATACCGCAATTGATAGTTAAAAATGTGGCACACATCGCCCTCATGCGAAAATTCATCCAACCCATAGTTTTTAGTTGTCGCATACTGGCATCTACCAGGGGAAAGCCTGTTAAACCTTCAAGCCATGCATGAAATAGTTCTTGTTTTTCTGGTGGTAACTCTAGGGGTGTATACCATTCATCAAATTCCGGGTAGCGGTTTTTGTAAGCTATTTCTGGGTAAAAATAAAGGCGCTTTGTAAAACTATCGTGCCAGCGTAAGCGGTCACGAAAAGCTTTTAAGGAAAATTCCGCCTTGGGTTGATTTGTAAGTTCTGCTGCCCTTGCCTTAGTACGTTGGTAAACAATGCGAGTTGAAATTGTACCAAAAGTCAAATGTGGTGATAAATGCGATGTTGCTGCCTGCTGTGCTAACCAAGGGCGTGAAAGTTTCCAATGATAACCATTAAATCTACTTTTAAGAAATGAATTTAATGTAGCTTGTGCCTGTGTTTCTCCACCAATAAAATATATCTGTTCTGTTTGACAAAAGGCTGAATATTTTTGTTTGAGTTCAGAAAATGTAATTTGAGGTACGTTTAGAGAAAGTGATGGACTGTTGATATTAGTGGGAGTTGGGTAAACAGATTGTCTTTGATATGTGTAATAATCGTTAAACCACTGCTCACGTTTATCTTGTGATTGCAAAAAGTTATTTAGTCCCAGATGATAATTGAGATTTAATGCTTGATATAAATTAACTATACTTTTATCTCGACTAACACCATACTCAACTTGTACATCACGATTAAAGTAGAGTTTTGGTCTATATCCCTGCTGTATTAATTGTTGAGTTAATTCTTGTATAATCTCTACAGCATTCCCTTCAAATAATATTAATTCACTGCCTAATTTTTGTAGATTGCTATTTAGATTTTCTAAAGACTCAAACAAAAACCGCACCCGTGCTTTACCTACATCGACCCATTGATAAAACCAAGGGTCAATAATGAAGAATGGTAAAACTGCGGCATTTTTGGCAGACGCTAATGCAACAATTTCGTTGTCAGTCAAACGTAAGTCTCGACGAAACCACAGAAGGTGCATAACTGAATTTTCTATATCAACTTAATAATACAATTGTACTAACAAATTTTAATGGTGGAATTAGAACTATGACCTACGCCTACAGGATGGATGACGCGGTGCAGGTAGCCAATCAGGCGGCTACTGACATTGAGGCGTGGTTGTGGTCAAAGTCAGAAACAAGGAGCGTGATAAACGTTGAAAATGACCCAGATTATCAACGCAGAGATATTGACCTCATTTGGACAACGCACAGTAGCGAAATTTTGATTGAGATTAAGGGCGATAGGTGGAATAAAACTCGTAACCTCTTCTTTGAGACGCATAGCAACCTAGAGAAAGGAACCCCCGGCTGTTTTCTCTATACTGAGGCAGACTGGCTGTTTTACTATTTTGTCAACACTCGCCAACTGTACAGGCTACCAATGCCAAAGACGCGGGAGTGGTTTCACATTACCATGAAGCGGTTTCTAAAGGGTTAGAATTTCCCGTAGTGTTTATTCCTGGCATTGGTTATATGCCTGACCAGTACGGACACGGTACACCAGAAGAAGAAGCGCGATTACTTTACGTGGCGATGACACGAGCAATGGAGCAGTTGATTATGACTTGCGATCGCTCCTCAGAATTCACCAACCGTTTGGAGATGGCATTACGAGTTAGAGGTTGAGCAGTGATTACCAAGGCGATCGCTGACGGTTCATTCGGTAAGCAATCAGAAAATCACTGATCTACCAACAAGTTGTCCCCACTTCTATTCCAGTTTTGATCACTCTTCTTGATGATTCGCTGTAACACCTGCCTTAGAACACTGAGATGGAAAAATACATTGGGGGGTTTAAGTAGGTGCATCACTTCTAAGAAAAGCTTGTGGATGTCAGGGCTTTGGGCAGCCAGCAGCAACACTTGATCTAGATAGTACTGCAT